>DAOUER010000110.1:0-9759 GCA_034430375.1 Dehalococcoidales bacterium | reverse complement strand
CATCAGCATGACGGTATTGGAGCAGTCGCCTCCGGTAACGCAGACCACGTCCCTGATGTCGGACTCTTTGCAGACGCCGTAAATGCCCTTTATCCAGCTGCAGCAGTTCAGGGGAAAGCCGTCTCTCTCGGCGACGGTCAGGAACCGGTTGGGGTCGGGATCGGTGACGAGGATGTTGTTCAGGTCAAGCGGTCGATAACCGGCGGCTATCAGCACTTCTGATGGCACGGTAGTGGTGATGCCTATCTTACTTTTCATCAGAAATCATTTTAGTCATTGTTTGATATTCATCATCGTAATTGTCATATGGTATTAATGCTGCTGATATTTGTTTAATATCTAATTGAAAATTTAAGAGCCTTTTATACTTTCTAGAATCTAATTTTCCACTCAAGTAACAGTCACATTTACCTGTATTTAAGTTCAGTGTATTTCCTTTAACCTGAAAGCTGAAAATATTGAATATAGAATTTCGTCCATTTACTACGAATTGAGTCGCAAATTGTTGTTGGGTGGCATCTAAAGTATGTCGCGTAGCATTAAAAAAAAGGAGGACTTTAGTATCATGTTGTTGCATCATTAATAGTAGATTATCGACAATTATTGATGCCGCTCCAGTATTAAAAAAGCTTAATGGTAACTCAACTATCAGTCTATCTTGAGTTTTCGCTAATCTGAATGAACGAGGTACGCTAACTATCAGTTGCCCTTTTCTCCAATGCATCCACCAAAAGCTGAAAATTACAAAAATTAATGCAGTTATTGAAATAGCAATTGGTACCCAATCGTTTGTAGTCATCTTAATAAGACCTTATATATCATATGTATTAGTCAAATTATATCACCTCTGCCGGTAGTAATTAACACCTTTACCCGGTAATCTATCCAGGTTGCCTTCGGCGGTCATCATTTCCAGGTGCGCCAGGGTTTCGAAGACAGCCATGCGTTTATGAAAATCCGGCAGGTCCCGGTATTTGGCGTTGGTGCCCCAGGTCAATTCCTGGGCTATCTGGTAGGTATTCCGCGACTTCTGCTGCATGGATATCAATATCTCCAGGTTTCTCTGGATGTGGTGCTCGATAATGGCATCAATGCGCTGCGTGGGGTCGTTGAAAGGTTCGTCGTGACCGGGCAGGGTCAGCTCTATATCCAGTCGCCGGATTTCCTTAAGGGCTTCGATGTATCTGCCGAGGGGATTCTCGATGGACTGGGGGTGAACGCTAACGTTGGGGGTTATTCTCGGTAAAATATGGTCGCCGGAAAGCAGGATTTTCTTGTCGGGTTCGTAGAGGCAAATATGACCGGAAGAATGCCCAGGGGTCCACACCACCCTGAAGGTAAATTCTCCGGTAGTGATGGTATCGCTATCGCGGAGTCGGATATCCGGCAGGGCGGGCTTGACATATGGGGTCATACCGATGGTAGCATCCCTTAACTTAACCATTTCACCATGGGGCAGTCCGTTGGCTTCCAGCAGGCGCCCCGTTTCCTGGAGCAGTCCTTCCAGGTGAACGTACCTGGGGTCGATAAATTTTTCCTCCAGGTGATGCATCGCTAAAGTCGCCCCGGAGAGTTCCTTTATCCGGCCGGCCATACCGTAGTGGTCGGGGTGGGTGTGGGTGACCAGTATCTGTGATATATCCTCGAAGCTTACCTTGTTTTTAACGAGGTGGTTATGCAGGATCGAGAATGAAATATCGGTATTCCAGCCGGAATCAACGAGGAGATAGCCATCATTACCCCGGATGAGATAGACATTGATATGCTCCAGGGTGGAATCGTCAACCGCTATCGGGAGTTTGAACCAGTGGATGCCCTTAAAAACTTCAGTCATTTCTATTCTATACTTTACTTTTATGTAATATCTGCTGTGGAGTTAGGATTTTTCTTTTCTCGTAGTTTATTTCTAAGGATTGCTGTTAGATATTTCGCAGCTGCAACAGTGTGATAATCACCTTTTGAATCCCTTGATGTAATACTTACTGCTATATCTATGAGTTCAAAAATATCTATATAACTCATAGTCTTTAGACATTGATGAACAATAGAACTAGGGAATTCTCCCATAGCATAACCCCATTCATTGCGATGGAATTGGTCAGCAAAATGGTTTTTCAATTCTTCTATTTCTTCATTTTCTCTATTTCTTATTTTTTTCTTTATATAGTTATATTCGGCAAGCTGGAATTCTCTTTCTGCTAATAAAATAGTTTCATCGTGTATGTCTCTATCTTTCAAAATAGTATCAAGTAAAGACGCTCCCTTACCCCTATTGCATTCAAAACATGAAGTTGTCAGATTATCAAGTTCATCTGTACCACCTTTTGATATCGGAATTATATGTTCCAATTCCAAAATAACCTCTGGTGTCTTACGTCCACAATATTGGCATGTAAAATCATTCTTTTTAAAAACCTCGAATCTTAGTTTTAACGATACAGTCATTTTTTTTACCAATAGAAATAGTATAGATTAGTATAGTAAAAGATTACCGAACGCGCTCATACCGGCGAAGCTGGCGTTCTCTTTTAATTCGTCTTCGATATAGAGCAATCGATTATACTTGGCGGTGCGCTCGGAGCGGCAGGGAGCGCCGGTCTTAATCTGCCCGGTGTTCATCGCTACCGCCAGGTCGGCGATGGTGGTGTCCTCGGTCTCGCCGGAGCGATGGCTGACGACGGCCGTCCAGCCGGCTTGATGCGCCATTTTTATTGCATCAACGGTCTCGGTCAGGGTACCGATCTGGTTCAGTTTGATGAGGATTGAATTGGACGCCTTTATTTCGATGCCGCGGTGGAGTCGGTCGACGTTGGTAACGTACAGGTCGTCACCGACCAGCTGTATTTTATCGCCGAGTTTCTCTGTAATCAGCTGCCAGCCTTCCCAGTCGTCCTCCGCCATGCCGTCTTCGATGCTGATGATAGGGTATTCGGCGACCCACTTGACATAAAAGTCAACCATCTCGGCGGAAGTCAGTGTCATGCCCTCTCTTTCGAGGACGTATTTGCCGTTTTGATAAAGCTCGCTGGAGGCCGGGTCCAGGGCGATAAAGATATCTTTACCGGGTTTATAACCGGTGGCTTCGATGGCCGCCAGGATAGCCTCCACGGCCTCTTTATTCGACGATAGGGGTGGGGCGAAGCCGCCTTCGTCTCCAACGTTGGTATTCAGTCCCCGGTCTTTCAGTACCTTTTTCAGGGCGTGGTAGACCTCGGTGCCCATCTGGAGGGCCCGGGCAAAGCTGGCGGCCCCGGCCGGCATGACCATGAATTCCTGGAGGTCGGTTGAATTGGCGGCGTGCTTGCCTCCATTGAGGATATTCAGCATCGGCACCGGCAGGACATATTTCCGGTTGTCTTTGATATAACGGTAAAGCGGCCGGTTTTCCTGGCTGGCGGCGGCATAAGCTACGGCCAGTGAAACACCCAGGATAGCATTAGCCCCCAGCTTCGACTTATCCGGGGTGCCGTCGAGTTCGATAAGCTTTTCGTCGATAGCTGCCTGGTCAGTGGCTGGCATACCCGCGATAACACCGGCGATTATATCATTGACGTTACCGATAGCCTTAAGGACGCCCTTGCCGCTGTAACGGGACTTATCGCCGTCGCGGAGTTCCACGGCCTCGTACCGGCCGGTGCTGGCGCCGGAAGGGACCGCCGCCCGTCCCGTAGCCCCACCGTCGAGCGTTACCGCCACTTCCAGCGTGGGGTTGCCCCGCGAGTCCAGTATTTCCCATGCTTTGACGCTCTTGATTGATGTCATATCTCACTCCATAATGATTACTTGCTAGACCCGGGTTTTTCTAATGAGTTCCATGGCTTTTTCAACCGCTTCTTTGGGATTTTTGGCGCGGATGATGCTTTTATCCTCATGTCCGTTACTAACAACCGACCATGTACCCAGCCCGATAACGGGGAGACCGCTCTGCAGGGTATAACCGATTTCCGTAAGCGTGCCGTAGCTGCCGTCGATGGCGATAACCGCCCGGGCCGTCTTGACCACCGCCACGTTCCGGGCGTAGCCGATGCTGGTAACGATAGGGATATGCACGTAGGGATTGGCTGCCCGGTGGTCCTCCCCGGGGAGAATACCGATGGTGAGTCCCCCTTCACTATCGGCGCCGCGGCAGGCGGCTTCCATAACGCCGCCGAGTCCGCCGCAGACCAGCGCCGCGCTGTGACGGGCTATTTCCCGCCCGACCTCCTCAGCGACTTCAGCTATTTCCGGCGATACTTCCCCGCCGCCGATAACGGCAATAATTATTTTCCTGTTTTTCATGCGATATTCCTTTTTCGGATACGTTGATTATATCACCGGAGTTTACGTCCGGGCAAAGAATGGTGACACGGCATTATTACGTGAAGTAACCGATGCCGAGCCAGATAAGCTCAATGATGAACAGGACAGTGAAGAATTTAAAGACATAGCGTGCCGCCCATTTACCCACGATAATATGGGTTACCGCCCCGTTTTCCGCCCCGTATCTTTCCGCTAGAGTGGTGAGTGGACACCGAAAGTGGTTCAGGGCTATGGATACGCCCTCGATAAGTATCATAATAATCGCTGCCAATAGCAGCCAGTTATAAATCCCGGCAATAGCGCAATACAAGGCGTAGAAAAGGCTGATTATCATCAGGATAAACAATACCAGGTGAATGGATTTAATGGTAAAGACGGTCTTGTTTACTGCTTTCATGGTTGGTCAGTTGTACTTGTTCATGGCGGCTTCCAGCCCTTCGGTTACCCGGCAGAGTATCGCCCGGCTCACCTCCGGGATGACACCGTCGATTATCTTCTTCTCTTGCCGGGTAAAACCGCTGAGAACGTAGTCGATTACCGCCTGTTCTTTATCTATCGTTGAACCCTCGGATATCTCCGGCCGGTCGATGCCAACGCGGACACGGCTGAAATCACCCCCGCCCAGGTGGTCGATGATCGACTCTATACCCTTATGCCCCCCGGAACCGCGACCCTGCCGGAGGCGGATTTTACCCGTCGGCAAGTCCAGGTCGTCGTGGATAACTATCAAGTCGGCCGGGTCGATTTTGTATTTCTTCACCAGGCGACTCACCGCTTCGCCGCTGTTATTCATATAGGTCTGAGGACGGGCTAGAATCACCGTTTCACCGGCGATCTCACCGGTGCCGGTACGGGCTCGGCCCTGCTTTTTATCGAAGCGGATTTTATTATCGCGGGCAAAGCGGTTCACGCAGCGGAAGCCGATGTTATGGCGACTCCGCGCGTAGAATATTCCCGGATTTCCCAGACCTACAATCAGTTTCATTGTTTCTTCTCTAGCATCTCTAAAAATTGCTTTTCATCAAGTACCTTTATGCCCAGTTCTCGGGCACGGGTGAGTTTGGAGCCGGGGTCGCTGCCGGCGACTACATAATCGGTCTTTCGGGTAACGCTGCCTTTGGCGCTGCCGCCCAGTTCCTTTATCCTGGCTTCGGCTTTAGAGCGTGAAAAGGCTTCCAGCCGGCCGGTCACCACGAATTCATAGCCGGAAAGGAGTAATTCGCCGGGACTTATGGCCGCCTGCTCTTCAGGAAATACTCCGGCGCTTTCAAGTCGGTGGATAATGTCCCGGTTCTCTTCCTGCTTCAGGAAGTCGATGATGCTTTCGGCGGTTATCGGCCCTATGGACTCAATATTCTGGAAATCTTCTGATTTTGCATTGAGAAAGTTCTTCATGCTCCTGAAATGGCCGGCCAGCAATTCGGCCGTCTCGGAACCCACGTGCTTGATACCCAGGGCGTAGATTAGCCTGCCCAGGGGACGTTGCTTGCTTTTTTCGATGGCTTCGAGCATATTCTCAGCGCTTTTTTCACCTAACTTTTCCATGTTGACCAGCTCTTCCTTTTTATCTTTCAGACAGTAGAGGTCGGCGATGTCTCTGACCAGGCCTTTCTCGAAAAGTGTGGCGCTGAGGTTCTCGCCGATACCCCGGATATCCATGGCCCCCCGCGAGGTGAAATGCTCGATGCGCTGCTGCAGCTGGGCGGGGCAGGCGGCGTTGGCACAGTAGTACATCACCTCGCCCTCCGGCCTGACGATACTGGTCTTGCCGCAGGAAGGGCAGACGGGTTGTCCCCGGTCGTTTTTCGGCAGCCGGTCCATCAGGCTGAATTCCTTTTCCTTACCGGTGCGTTGACTGACAATGGGACCGACGACCTCCGGGATTACTTCGCCGGCGCGCTGGATAATTACCGTATCACCGATGCGGATGTCCTTACGACGGATATCGTCCTCGTTGTGCAGGGCGGCGTTCTTGATGGTCACCCCGCCGACGGATACCGGCTCCAGGATAGCGGTGGGATTGAGCGTACCGGTACGCCCTACGCTGATACCGATGTCATTAAGACGGGTGGTTCCCTGGACGGCCGGGAACTTGTAGGCTATCGCCCACCGGGGTTCGTGCCCGATATCGCCCAGTTCATCGTGCAGGTTCAGCTGGTTAATCTTAAAGACAATGCCGTCGGCTTCGTAGGGAAGGCTCTCCCGGTTTTCTTCCCAGGTCTGGTAGAACTGCTTTACCGCTTCGATGTCCTTCAGCCGGCGGTTATTAGGGTTTGTCTTGAAACCGATAGATTTCAGGTAATCCAGCATCTCCCAGTGAGTATGTGGGAGGCTTTTACCCTCCGCCCAGCCGAGCATGTAGATATAGATATCCAGCGGACGACGGGTCGTAATACGCGAATCCAGCTGCCGCACCGAACCGGCGGCGGCATTGCGGGGATTAGCGAACAGCGGTAGTCCCTCGGCGGTTCTATCCCGGTTGAGTTTTTCAAAGCCCGGGCGGGAAAGGTAGACTTCGCCGCGTACCTCAAAGCGGGGTGGGGCGTCTTTGGGCACCAAAAGCGGCAGGCTGCGGATGGTCCGCAGGTTCCGGGTAATATTCTCACCGCGAAAGCCGTCGCCCCTTGTCGCCCCGGTAATCAGCTGCCCGTCGACGTAGGTCAACGCTACCGCCAGGCCGTCGATTTTATGTTCGCCAACGAAGTCGAAGGGCACATCGCCGGTTAGCTTCACCGTCCGGCTATACCAGTTTTCCAGTTCCTCCTCGGTAAATACGTTGCCGAGTGAAAGTAGTGGCACGGGATGTTCCACAACACCGAAAGCTTCTACTGGTGGGGCGCCGACGCGCTGGGTGGGCGAATCGGGCGTGAGGAACTGCGGGTTCTCTTCTTCGAGTTGCTTCAACTCGCGTATCAGGCTGTCGTATTCGGCATCGCTGATTTCCGGGCTGTCCAGGACATGATAGCGGTAATTGTGGTGGTTGATTTCCGTCCTCAGCTCCTCGATTCTCGACCTGGCACTATCCGGATTAGTCACGCGGCTCCTCTATCCTGAAAGACTTTTCTAAAGTATATCACAGCGCAGGAGCGGACAAAAGACATTCAAGATAATAGCGTATTTACGGAATGTTTACTTTTTTTACCCGGGTATTTATGAGTTATTAAAATCCACCGGGATAAGCTGTAGATAGGACTGTATATTCAGCCGGAACAAGATACGTCCGGGAAGATATAAATATGCTCAATAATCATCGAATAAGCTTCAAACCCCTCGGGATGACAGCGTTAAATAGCTATCAGCGTGAATCGTGGGATATATCCCTGAGGATTATTTACCTGTTCCTACAGCTGGTTGACCTGGCTTTAACCTTCATGGCGGCGCAACTGGGTTATGCGGAGATCAATCCGTTCATGAGGGCAACGCTGTCGTCGCCGTTATCTCTGATGGTCATCAAGGCATTCATACCGCTGTTGATATGCTGGGTAGTGCCCGGCAAATATCTCATACCAGCCATTGCGTTTTTATGCGGTATTCTGGCCTGGAACGTACAGCAACTGCTGCAACTGGCTTTCTAAAGCATCCGGGCTTATTGCTATTTCACTCTTCTCAGCTCGAAAATCACCGGATTATCCGGGTCCGGACAGGCCACCCGGGCATTATCCGGGCCGCTCTCCCAGGGAAATGAACCGCCGAACTCCAGCGCTTCGGCGAAGGGAAATACCGTGTAGAATGCCCAGGAGCACATGTCCGCCGGCGTTGTCTGGCCGATTTCAAACTCATCGCCGACTTTATGGCCGGCCTCGCAGGTACCCTTTTGTGATACTACTTTAGCGATTATTTTCATGATTTGCCTCTAATCCTGTTGTATTACTTATCGGTAAGTCCGGTTTTAGAGACCTGGAGAAAGTGGTAACCGTCTTTCTCTATTGTATCGTCTTCCAGCAGGGCTAATCGGTACTTGAATATCGGTCCATCGACTACCAGCGTGTGATACTCTCCGGCTTCGCCGGCCGGGGTAATATCCCGGTTCTTGCTTAACTCTTTGATATGGGATAAGAAATATTCATCAATCTTTCGCCCCAGCATCTCCTCGCCGAAGAAATCGCCCTTAACGGTGATAATTACTGATTCGAAGTCCGCATCGATAAACTCCTGCATCAGGGCTTTCTGGTTCTCCTGCCATAGGGGCAGATATGCTTGCATATCAGCACGACGGCATACCATTTCCTCCCATTCGCGGTGTGGAGGGTAATCAATATCACCAAAGACTCCGCCTTCTATCCCTTCTTTTTTTAGGCCTTTGAGCATATCTACGAACACTTCTTCATAGTTTTCATTGGTAGTACGTCCCTGGACGATGGGGATATCCAGGGCTTTGGACTGCATACGGATAACCTCCGAGGAAATCCCGTGGCTGCAGGAACGTTTGCCGTCTTCGGTGATGGTATTAGCCAGGTAGCGGACATTCAGTCCGCTGTTTATCGCCCGGTAGAGGGCCAGGCAGCAGTCCTTACCACCACTCCAGGAGCAAAAGACAGATGGCACGTGACCTCCTGCGATGCGACTTCAGCGGTTATTTTCATGATATTGTTTCTTCATCTCCGTCTTCCTCGTCCTCATCCACCGCGCGTTTCTTCACCCGCAGCTGCTGGTAGGCACCGGTAATCCGCCGCAACGATTCCAGTTTTTCCTTGACGTCACCGGGGATTTCCTTGTCCTTGAGCATCTCTTTGAGTCGTGATTGGTCAAAGCCCAGCACCTTTTCCCACAGCCCCTCCGGTTCGAGCAGCAGTTTTACCTCGTCCTCGTTGAATCCGGTTCTCTCAACGATTTTACAGGTTACTTCGTGCTCATCGCCATAAACCCGGTTCAGCCCCTCGGCTTCGCAGAATTCACTGATTACCTGCTTGGCTTCGTTGAGTTGATTCTCCAGTTCTTTTATCCGGGCTTGTAGCGAAGCGTAGCGTTCCACGGCTTCGGTGACAGCTATCCCCGGAAGCTGGTCCTGCCGGGCCGGCTGGACTTCCATGTACAGGTGACGGTAGTAGGGGCAGTGTTCCGGGAAATCACAGGGGCAGAACTGGTTCTCAGTGGCGGGGAATATTTCCTGCGTGATATTTTCAGCTACGTCCAGGATTAACCGGCGTGCATCATCAAGGCGTGCCGGTTCACGTGGCGGGCAGGTGCAGGCGGTGTTCGAACGAAGATGGTAGAGCGTCAGCTTTTCCACCGGCAGCTGCCAGGTCTCCTCGGCGGCCAGCTGGTAAAACGTCAGCTGCAGGTCGTTTTTTAAATAATCGGCGGTGAAAAGCTCCTTTCCGGATTTGTAGTCGATGATTGAAAGCCCGCCGCTGTCCAGCTTATCAACCCTATCGATAAAGCCCCTCAGCTTGATGCCTTCGATATCGACGTAAAAATTCTTTTCCAGGGCTATTGGCATACGGAAATCGGCGCTGTGAA
>DAOUER010000109.1:0-17000 GCA_034430375.1 Dehalococcoidales bacterium | reverse complement strand
AGTACGTCGGGCAGCGGCGGCGTACGCCGTCACGTTCCCATAACCTACGAAGCCTACAACCGCGCGCTGGACAATCTGATGTCGGTCCTTATTCTGGCCTGCGCCAGCGAAAGAGGGGAGAGTTCGATTATGGAAGGCGACCGCGTGCTTTACAATGTCGCCCCTTCGCCCTATCTTTCCGGGATTCTGGCAACCGGGGCCAGCCGGATTTTCAATCTGCGCCCGATAATGCCGCCGGAAATGCATGACGACATGGATTTCCGGGATAAAATGACCGAAGGGTTTAATATGTCTCTAAAGACGGGCATGGATATCCTGATGTCCATGACCAGTGTTCTGGTGAAAACGGGTAAAGAATTCGGCCAAATGTCTAGAAAGGGGAAAATTACCAGCCACTTACATCCCGCTGAATTCGCGCGGATTCTCCGGGCTTTCTTGAAAAGCAAGATCGAAAAAAGACACATCTTGCCCAAAGATATCTGGACTCTTAAGGCGATTATCGGCTGGGGAATAGACACCAGCATCTACCGCGAGCATATATACAATTATTGGGGAGCCTACCCGTATGAATTTCACGCCTGCACCGAGGGCGGGATTATGGCTCTGCAGAGCTGGACCCGGGATGGCATGACGTTTCTCCCTTATTCCAATTTCTATGAGTTTATTCCGGAATCGGAATGGAAGAAAAATCATGAAGACGCCTTTTACGAGCCGAATACGGTCCTGTTGCCAGACGTTCAGGCGGGGGAACGCTACGAGCTGGTAATAACCAGTTTTTACCGGATGCCGTTTATCCGCTACCGGCTGGGACACCTTATCCGCATCACCGCGTTGGAAGATGAAGCTGCCGGGATTCACCTGCCGCAGATGGTCTTTGAAGCCAGGGCAGATGACCTTATTGATATTGCCGGATTCACCCGGATAAGTGAGAAAACCATAACCCGGGCTATCGCCGATGCCGGTATTGATTATGAAGACTGGACTATTCGGAAAGAGATAATAGATGAAAAACCCTCTCTACACCTTTATATCGAGCTCAATAACGGTTTTCGCCGGGAGATGGTCGGCCCAGCGGTGCATGATGAATTGATGAAAACCGATCCCGGTTATCATGACCTGGCTACCATGATGGAGATTAAGCCGCTCGAGGTTACGGTATTACCCCCCGGAGTTTTCCGAGAATATTACCTTCGGAAGCAGGGAAGCGGCGCCGAGCTGGCCCAAAGTCGACCCCCGAAGATGAATGCCCCGGATGATATCATCCGGGAGCTTACCGGCGCTGTAGACAGAAGCCCCGCACCGGTAAATCAAATGTAAAGCTGAGAGAATTATGATGTATTCTCGGAGCCTGAAGGTATATGTATTTAATAATTCCCATAATTGAAGTAGTTTTCTGTTTGAGCTTGCTGGTTATCCTGATGATATCCGGTAAAAAGCATATTGCCAGAAAGCCGTTTTCGCTGTTCCTGGTTTCCATGACGCTATGGGGTTTCTTTATTTTCATGATGCGGGCGGCTCCGGATACATCTACAGCGTTAATCTGGGAAAAACTGGTCTTTCTGGCTATTATCAGCGGGGCTATATTTTTCTTCCGGTTTGCCATTACTCTTACCGGTAAAAGACCGGGTAAGAAGTGGATTTATCCGGTATACATTTCATATTTATTAGTACTGTTCCTTATTCCCTCCGGACTTATCGTCAAAGATATACAGATGATGTGGTACGGCAAGGCCCCGGTTATCGGACCCCTCTTCCCCCTCTATGTTTTTAGCGTGTATGTACCTATTGTGTTAAGCGCGATATTGCTGGTGAAGCAAAGTCGGCGTTCCTGGAATTTTAATGACCGGGTAAGAGCCCAGTATATCCTTTTCGGAATCGCCACTATGTTCGTGGGTGCTACTACCGATTATCTCCCGGTACTGGGCGTGAATATTTACCCGCTGGGTATTATCGGTAACATCCTTTTCTGTGTTGCCGCGACCGTAGCGATGCTGAAATATAATCTGCTGGAAATGAAAGTCGTCCTGAGGAAAGTGGCTACCTATTCCCTTACCACCGTACTCATCTTCAGCATGTTCGGTTCGATTATTTACTTGCTTAGTCGTCTTTTCCAGGATTTTCTGAGTCCGGGTTCGCTGACGATAGCTATGATAATGGTGTTTATGGCCGCATTACTCTTTCAGCCGGTCCTTTCCAGGCTGCAACACACGGTAGACCGGTGGTTCTTCCGGGATAGGTATGACCATATCCAGACATTGAGACGGTTCAACCAGGACATGAAAGGTGAACTGGATCTGGAACAACTGGCCTCGTCACTGGTTACCGCTATCGCTAACGGTCTTCACAGCCAGGGGGTTTACCTGATGCTGCCGTCCCCGGCCACCGGTAACTTCGTTACCTACGCTTATTGTGGACAAAAAGGTAAAGGACGGCTCTTCTTCCATTCGACGAGTCTTCTGGTAACTACCCTGGAGGAAATGAACACGGTTTTTGATAACAATGATATGGAAATTATACCCTCTCTGGCGAGCTTGAGTGATATTGACCGCCGGGCTTTAGAGAAAAACGACATCGAGTTACTTGTACCGCTGCACGGCGAAAACGGCCTGGCCGGAATGCTGCTACTCAGTAGTAAAATCTCCAAGGAGCCATACACTAATGAAGAGAGGCGACTATTGCGGAATGTCGCCGCCAATGTCTCGATAAATATCGACAATGCCAACCGGTATGCTAACGTCAAACAAAGGCAAACGGAATTGCAGAAAGCGCTGGACGGAGTTATCCACGCGGTCTCTCTCGTGGTGGAGACCAGGGATCCTTATACCGCCGGCCACCAGAGGAGGGTAGCCGAACTGGCCCGGGCTATCGCCCGGGAAATGGGTCTTACCGATTGGCAGATTATGGGTGTTTATGTCGCCGGTTTGCTGCATGATGTCGGCAAGGTAGCCGTACCGGCGGAGATTCTCAGTAAATCGGGAAAAATAACCGATAATGAATACAGCATAATACAAAACCACTGCCAGGTCGGCTACGAAATCCTGGAGAAAATAGATTTCCCCTGGCCGGTAACCAGGGCAATTCTCCAGCATCACGAGAGACTGGACGGTTCCGGATATCCCGATAAACTATCGGGCGACCAGATAGTAATCGAAGCCAGGATTCTCGGCGTGGCCGACGTCGTTGAGGCCATGTCTTCCCACCGACCTTACCGTCCGGCGCTGGGTCTGACAAAAGCCCTGCAGGAAATATCACAGTCGAGTGGCGTTCAGTACGATTCCAAAGTGGTGCACGCCTGCCTCAGGCTTCTGAAGAGAAATGAGCCCGAGTTCGACCGGCTGATGGCCGCGGCTGCCGAACCCCAGGAGCTGATATTGGAATCAACTGCGGGATAAGAGGGCTCAGGAGAGGTTACCCGCGAAACAGCATCAGAAAAGCCAAAAATTAAAGGAGGTTATACGGGATGAAGAAAAGAATAATACTAGTTACACTTGCGGTGGTTTTATTGCTGATAATGGTGATGCCAACCGCCGCCCTGGCCAAGAACAACAAATGGGGACAAATGGGGCAATGGGGAAAACCAACTAATTTCAGCGGCGCCGGGTTGATTTACGTTACCTATATGCCGGATCCCATTATCAAGGGTAACGTATGGCGCTACCAGGGTGAAATCGTGGAGGGTTTCCTGGATCAATGCGACTGGGATTTGCTGGCGGGTACGGTGTTCTGGTCTGACCATGATTCCACCGTCAGCGTGGATGATCAGTACAATGCCCGGGGTTTCATGAGGGGAACGTTCTCGCTAACCCGTCCCGATGGTTCCGGTGTCTTATCCGGGACGTTTTCCGGGAAAATCCAGGGCAATCTGTATACCGGTGATATTAGCGATACCGGTTCCTGGCGGGCTACCCGCGGCACCGGTGTTTTTGAAGGCGTACAGGCTTGGGGTGAATGGTCGGCCGAGCTGCAATTCGGGGAAATCGGCGGCCAGGTAACGCTGCTTGGGCCACTTAACTGGAGCGGCAAGTACAAATCCGGTAGAGACGCCCGGGAAGACGCCAGAGAAATCGTGAAAGAAATCAAGGATAGAGCCCGGGAACAGACAGAGAAGCACGTCCGGGAAAACAACCGGGACAAGGTCCACGATTGCCTGGACAAATGGAATAAAAACAGATAGGAAACACCAGCTTCAAGACTCGTATTTGCCCGTTACCTATTGATGATTTAATCAGAGGGTAGCGGGCAATACTAATGTGGCGCCGGGCTGCCGTTTCAGGTATGACTTGGTATACGTGGCGGGAAAAGAGTAGATTACCTGCACCTGGCGGTGTTGCGCGCAGAAGAGAAAGACTCCCACTACCTGCGACTTGGTACCGAAGGGGCCGATAACCACGTTATGTGATTCCTCCAGTTCCCCGCAGACGGATTCCAGCACCTCCTTCACGCCCTGGGGATTATCGGAGGGAACATCCCGGACACTCACCGAAGGTTGCGCTAGCAAATCGGCGTTGTTGTCCCGGGCATATTTTACATATTCCGGGTTACCGGTACGCGGCGGATTTGTTATAAGGGCTATCGTTTTGGCGGGATTGAACTGCTTCCAGACCGAGAGTGCCCGGTCCGGCTCAAACCCGAGGAAGAGGACCATGGCCGTCTCTTTCTCCAGTGAAGGGCTGCCGTAATAATTGGGAATGGTGGTAATCTGTTCGATGCCGCGGGTAAGCCGGGTGGGTAGATATTTCTGGGTGGTATGCAGGATACGCGGCATTCCCAGTTTCCTCTCGTTTACCAGGTAATTCAGTAGTTCCAGCAGGTACAGCTTGGTAAAACCGCTGATATCAATGGTGATGAAGGGGCTGTTATCCGTATCCAGTTTACACTGCTTGAGGATATTACTCAGCTGGTTGACCCCTTCCACCGGGTTTCCGCGCTGGCAGGTAACCACGAAGACGCCCTCGGTGGTCTTTTTCCGCAGTTCCGTCTGCAACCGGTACATATTGTGTTCTATTTCCTGTTTGAACTCGGGGTCCTCCACCATGAAGATAACGGCGTACCGGGTAAGGAAATCGACGCCCATGGTGCCGGCGCTGGAAAGGCATCTTTCCTCAAAGCTGGCGCAGCAGATAAACAGGTCGTCGGGTCCTTGCTCGTTAAGTCTGGGAAGGGATTTAATCTCGGCAGGTTCCATCTCAATACTCATCGCCATCCCCCTGATCTCAACTGATTTCGGGATTTACTCGCTACTAATTGACACTATAATTATCCGGGTAATCATTGTCAATTCCTCCCAGCCGTGAGTATGGCTGTTTTTTATACGGTACTTAATTCAGTATTGTTTACATTTTTTAACTTTTGATTAACTATTTTTGTGGTATAATATATACGGTGTAAAAGCGCCTGAAGAGACCGAGGAAGAATATGAAATCGAATTGGAAGCGTAACAGCATAATATATATAACCATTCTGGTGGCTTTTGTCGTCCTCTTTGCCTTCCTTTTACCGGGTACGGAAAAACGCGAACCAGTGCCGCTGAGCACGGTCATCACCATGTCCCAGAACGGGGAAATAGCGAAGATTGAGGTAGATGAAGAGAAGTTACTGATAACCAAGATTGACGGTACCAAGCTGGAATCCGTCAAAGAAGCTGGAACTAGTATTCTTGATATCAACGGATTCGTTCCCGGCGACATAGAAATAAACGTAAAACCTCCGTCCGGATTCGGCTGGAGCGTGCTGATAAACTTTGTCCCCCTGTTGATTTTCGGGGCTTTGCTGTTCTTCCTCTTCCGCCAGGCGCGGGGAGCCAACAACCAGGCCATGAGCTTCGGCCGGAGCAAAGCCAGGCTATTCCCGGCTAACCGTGTCACAGTTACCTTCGATGATGTTGCCGGTGTAGAAGAAGCCAAGCAGGACATGCAGGAAGTGGTTGACTTCCTGAAAGCCCGTGAGAAATTCCAGTCGCTGGGGGCCCGCATCCCCAAGGGCGTGTTACTCGTGGGACCTCCCGGCACCGGTAAAACACTGCTGGCGAGGGCGGTGGCCGGCGAGGCGGACGTACCCTTCTTTAATATCAGCGGTAGTGAATTCGTCGAGATGTTTGTCGGTGTCGGTGCCTCCCGGGTACGCGACCTCTTTGAACAGGCCAAGCGTAATACTCCCTGCATTGTCTTTATCGATGAGATAGATGCCGTCGGCCGACAGCGCGGCGCGGGACTGGGCGGCAGCCATGACGAACGTGAGCAAACACTCAACCAGATTCTGGTGGAAATGGACGGATTCGATACTAATACGAGCGTTATCGTTATCGCCGCTACCAATAGACCGGATATCCTCGACCCGGCTCTGTTACGACCCGGACGCTTTGACCGGCGCGTCATACTGGACCTGCCGGATATCACCGGACGTCTGGCAATTCTTAAGGTTCACTCCAACGGTAAACCGCTGGGTAAAGAGGTCAACCTTGAAGTTCTCGCCAAGAGCACTGTCGGTTTCAGCGGTGCCGATCTGGAGAACCTGGTTAACGAGGCGGCAATTTTGGCCGCACGACTCAGCAAGAAAACCATCGGCATGAGCGAATTCGAAGAGTCGGTCGATAAAGTAATGGCCGGCCCCGAGAGGAAAAGCCGTAAAATCAGTCCCCAGGAAAAGGAAATTATCGCCTACCACGAAGCCGGTCACGCCCTGGTTGCCCGGATGCTGCCCCATGCTGACCCGGTGCATAAAATATCCATAGTTGCCCGTGGTATGGCTCTGGGCTATACCAAGCAGCTTCCGGCGGAGGACAGGTACCTGGTTTCGCGTTCTCAGATAAATGATATGCTGGCGCATATGCTTGGGGGGAGAAGCGCCGAGGAGTTAATATTCAAAGAAATCACAACAGGAGCTTCTGATGATATTAAACGAGCCACCGCACTGGCGAGGCGTATGGTTGTTGATTTCGGTATGAGCGGCAAACTAGGGCCGCGAACGTTCGGACACAAGGAAGAAATGGTTTTCCTCGGTCGTGAAATTTCCGAGCAGAGGGACTATAGTGAAGAGATTGCCAGGCAGATTGATGAGGAAGTTCAATCTATTATCCAAACTGCTCATAAAACCGCTATGAAAATCCTGACCGAGAATAAGTCCAAGCTTAAGAACCTGGCTGAGAAATTGATAGCCCAGGAAACTCTAGAGGGTAAAGACCTGGAAAATACTTTCAAAGATGTGGGACTACCGACCACCGAACCGGAGATAGAAAAGAAAAAGATACCGGCCCCGGTTAAACCCGTTGGCGAAGCTGAGAAAGCTCCCAAGCCCAAGAAAGCCCCCGGAGTACCCCGCCTGGTACCGAAGCAGACCCCGACCGGGCCGGACTAATACCGTGTGCCTGTTATTTACTTGATTGCTTTGGATAACATATCTCGTAGTCCTACCGACGCCTGAGTGTGCATATTATGGCTGAAGATTGTATTGCCAGGATAACTGCTCAGCCGCTTTCTCCCGAAGCGGTGGTTCAACAGGCTAAAACCAACGACAGCGGCTGCGTGGTAACCTATGTTGGCCTGATTCGTGATGAGTCATGCGGTAAAGCCGTGAAATCGGTGGAATATACCGACCCCGACGGTAAAGCGCAGGGCAGACTGGGTGAAATCGCCAACGACATCAAGCAAAAGTACCCGGTTAATAAGGTTGTCATTTACCACCGCACCGGCGTGCTTAGAGTAGGGGATATCAACCTGGTGGTGGCCATAGCGGCGGCGCACCGTGGCGAAGGATTTGGGGCAAGCCAGTACGCCATCGACCTGTTTAAGGAAAAATTACCCACGGGTAAGATCGAGACATACGTGGACGGCACTACCTGGACGGGCGAATAAACTACCGGGTGTCTATTCTGTCCTTTTAACGACGTATTCACAAAGTCCGAAGAGTGATTCCCGGCTGGTATTTTCCGGCAGCTGCAGCAGGTTCTTACAACCCGCCTTACTGTATTCCGTGGCCACCTGGTAGCAGTCGTCGATTATTGACGAGTTCAGCACCATATCTATGGCCCGGGTTACGTATTCCCTGTCCTTCGTTTCAAAGACCTTCTTAACGGGGTTATCATCCGGATAACGTTCCAGGAGCATTAGCGCCGGCAGCGTCAGGGTTCCCTGGGTTAAGTCCGAGCCTACCGGTTTACCCATGGCCGTTTCGGTGCTGGTGAAATCAAGGATATCATCGACAACCTGGAAAGCAATTCCCAGATTATCTCCGTACTCTTTCATTACCTTTACCGCTTTCTCCGGTGCTTTACTGAGAATGATGCCGGTCTGAGTGGAGAGGGAGAAAAGCGAAGCTGTTTTACCGTAAATGCGGTGAAAATAGTTCTCGCGACTCTGGTTGATTTCGAAAGCTCCCCGGAACTGGTTTATCTCACCGCTGGAAATGGTTGCCAGTGTCTGTGAGAAGAGCCTGATAACCCGGGGTGTCTCGGTGTCCGCTACGAACTCACCGGCCTTGGCGAACAGGTAATCGCCCATGAGAATGGCTATTTCATCACCCCAGATGCTGTTGATGGTGGCCTGGCCGCGCCGCGTCGAGGCCTTATCTATGGCATCGTCATGCACCAGCGTGGCGGTGTGCATCAGTTCCACGGAGACGGCCATCGGCAACAGGTGATTCAGGTCATACTGGTAAAAATTACCGGCCAGCAGGGTCAGCGCCGGGCGGATCCCCTTGCCGGTTTCTTTGACGATATAACTTATCTGTTCGGCCAGCCAGGGCATATCTATCTTGCTTATAGAACGCAGGGTGTTTCTCACTTCAACCAGGTCTGTCTGTACCGGCGCGTAAATCTCGTTAAGTTCCAATGCGTTTCGTCTCCTCTTCAATAATGCTTTCATCGAGTTTTACAAAGAGCGGCCGGGGTTCTCGCAGCTTTTGACCGGGTTCGAGCGGCTGCGGTTTCCAGCCGTAATCCTCGACTTTGCCGTCGAAACCAAGGTATTCGTGGACTTTCTGCGAACTGAAGGGCAGGAAGGGGTAAAACAGCGTTTTCAGGTCGGAGATTACATTCAAAGCCACGAATAAAGATGTTGCCGCCGCCTGCTTATTTTCCTTGATTACTTTCCACGGCGATTTATCGTCGAGGTAGGCATTAGTCGCGCGGGTCAGCGCCATGGCGTTCTGAATGGCATTCCTGAAATTACACTGTTCCAAGCTATTTCCAGCATCTGTAAACACACTTTCTACCCTCTGCAGCATCTGGCGGTCGGCTTCAGCCAGTTCGCCGGGTTCCGGCACGCATCCGTCATAATTCCGGTAAACGAGGGTAAGTACCCGGTTGACCAGGTTGCCGTAGGCGGCTACCAGCTCGTCGTTGTTGCGCCGCACGAACTCCCGCCATGAGAAGTCCGTATCGTTGGTTTCCGGCATATTTATAGAGAGTATATAACGCAGTGGGTCGGGGTCGTAGCGTTCCAGGTAGTCGGGCACCCAGACCGCCCAGTTCTTACTGGTGGATATCTTTTTACCTTCGATGGTCAGGAATTCGTTGGCGGGCACGTCGTAGGGTAGGTTTAGCCCTTCGTAGCCCCGGAGTATGGCCGGCCAGATGATGGTGTGGAAAGGAATATTGTCCTTGCCGAGGAAGTAGTAGCCCTTCACGTCGTAGCCCTGCCAGAACTCACGCCACTTTTCGGCGTCTCCGGCTATCTCCTTCGCCCACTCTTTCGAGGCGGAAAAGTAACCGATAACCGCTTCGAACCAGACGTAAATACGCTTGTTTTCAAAACCTTCCACCGGCACCGGTACTCCCCAGTCGATATCACGGGTAATCGCCCGGTCTTTCAGCCCTTCCTTCAGGTAACGATTGGTCAGTCCGAGGACATTGGGCTTCCACCCTTTTTTCTCGGCCACCCATTCCTCTAGGAACTCTTGGAAGGCGCTCAGCTTTAGGAAGAAGTGCTCCGAATCCTTGAAGACGGGAGGGGTTTTACAGATACGGCAGTACGGGTCGATGAGTTCGCTGGAGTTCATCGGCTGAGAGCAGGCGTCGCATTGGTCGCCGCGAGCGCCGGTATTCTTACAATAAGGGCAGGTGCCCTCGACGTACCGGTCCGGCAGAAAACGCTGACAGTTGGGGCAGTATGCCTGGGATACGGTATCTTTAAACAGATAGCCCTTTTCCAGTAACTTCAGAAAAATGTCCTGGGCCACTTCGGTATGGTTCTTCGTGCCGGTAGTGGTGAACAGATCAAAGGAAATCCCCAGTTTCTCCCAGCACTCCAGGTACTCCCGCTGATAATGCCGGGCTATCTCATCCGGGGTTTTGCCTTCCTGTTCCGCCTTGATAGTAATGGGGGTGCCGTGCTGGTCGGAGCCGGATACCATCAACACATCATTGCCCTTGATGCGATGGTACCGGGCGAAGATATCCGCCGGTAAATTAGCTCCGGCAATCTGTCCCAGGTGAAGCGAACCATTGGCATAAGGCCAGGCAACTCCGATGAAGATTCTTTCAGTCATACGATGATATGGGAAATCATTGACCTAGAAAAAGGTCAGCACCCGCTCACCTTTCTCTTCTTTATAGTGGGCGTAACCCTTCTTCAGGCAGCACTCGACGCAATAGCGTCTGGTTTCGCCTTCCTCGTCTTCGACCCCGTTCTTCTCATCGATAGCCAGGTAGCGTTCGGGGTAAGGGATGGTATTCTTACATTCATCACAGGTGATTTCACCCAGAGAAATACAACCACGCCGCATTTACTTTCTCCTCTCCGTGTTCCTACACGAATCCCGTTCTCTTTCCCAGACCGCGTCCAGTTTGAGCCAGGATTTATAAAGCTCTTTTCGGGATAGGCCCGTCTGCCCGGAAACCACGCCGATGGCTTCCCTGGCTTTGGCGCCGCCTAGATATAATTCGTGGAGTTGCTTTTCTATTTCTTCAGTAATACCGGATTTCTCACCTTCCGGTTTACCCTCGATTACCAGCGTAAATTCGCCTCTCGGATGACTGAAATGTTTCATGGCTTCGCTGACGGTCCCGCGGAAGACTTCTTCGTGGAGCTTGGTCAGCTCCCGGCAGACCGCCAGTTTCCGGTTGCCGAGAATCTCCAGGATGTCATCAAGGGCCGCCAAGAGCCGGTGGGGCGTTTCCAGCAGGATGACGGTCCCGCTTTCGTCAGCCACCGATTTTAAGGCGCGTTTCCGGTCGCCGGTTTTATGCGGTAAAAATCCCGTATATATAAAACGGTCGGTGGGCAGCCCTGATATCGCCAGCGCGGTAGTTACCGCCGATGGTCCCGGTACGGGCACAACATCGATACCCCTTTCACCGGCGGCGGCGATAAGTTCATAACCGGGGTCGGATATGCCTGGCATACCCGCCTCGGAAACGAGGGCTACATCATCTTTCTGAAGATAGTTAAGGATATAGTCCAGTTTGGTCATCTTGTTATGTTCGAAATAGCTGGTCATCGGTGTTTTAATATCATATTTAGACAGCAGGCGCCGGGTTTTCCGCGTGTCTTCGGCGGCAATCAATTTTACCTCGCCAAGGACGCGGAGCGCCCGTAGCGAAATGTCTTCCAGGTTCCCTATCGGTGTGGCGACAACATATAAAGCTGGCATTCTACTTTCCTTACGATGAATATTATAGACTGGTGAGCCTAGAACTGTCCAGCCTGCAGGCTATTTTTACGATGTGGGAAAGGTGGTAGGGGATTGGATTTTATCGGGGAGTTTAGTCGAACTCACTGTTGAAGATTGCCATGAAAAGCAATACCAGTCCGCCGATAACCGTAAATGTACTGAAAGTGATATTTCCTATTATCCAGGTGTGGCTGCCCACGGCCATATTGATATTTACCACGAAAAGACCGATACCGCCGGCGATGAGAAAAACGAGCCCGATAACCATGAACAGCAGAAACATCACTTTTCCTTTTTACTATATTGCGGCAAAATTATATCCGGTATCACGTTGAATGTCAATGGTATTTTCGTTACATTGGATTCAAATCACGTTAAGAAAATGGTCTTGTGGTATTGTTGCAATGTTTTTTAAATATTTGTTATAATAAACAGCACAGATGTGCAGCGATAAGGCTACCAATAAAGTTAAACAGCTCAGGCAGACCTATGGTTTTGACGAAGTAGCCATCGTGCCCGGTGATGTTACCCTCAATCCCGACCAGACCTCCACCGAATTCAGCATCGAAGACTTTACTTTCTCTTTTCCCATTGTTACTTCGTCCATGGATTCCGTAGTCGATGTCGATTTCGCCATCGCTTTCGGTAAGCTGGGAGGACTGGCTGTTCTGAATCTGGACGGCATTCAGGTGCGCTATGAGAAACCGGATGAAAAACTGGCCGAGATATCCCGCGCTTCCGACGAAGAAGTAACGGCACTGATGCAGAGAATCTATACTGAACCGGTGAAAGAAAAGCTCGTCGGCGAGAGGGTAGAAGCTATCAAGAAAGCCGGCGTGACGTGCGCCGTTTCGCTGATACCGGCCAATACCAAGCGCCTGGCCCCCATCGTGGCCGAGGCCGGCGGCGATATCCTGGTGGTGCAGTCAACGGTTACCAGCGCCCGTCATATTTCCAAGAGCTATCGTGGTCTGATATTCTCCGAGTTATACGAACAGTTAAAAATGCCCATACTCGTCGGGAACTGCGTCAGCTACACCGCCTGCCTGGAGCTGATGAATACGGGAATATCCGGCGTTCTTATCGGGGTCGGTCCCGGCGCTGCCTGCACCAGCCGCGAAGTTCTCGGTATTGGTGTACCCCAGATAACTGCGACTATGGATTGTGCCGCTGCCCGTGATACCTTTTACGAGGAGACGGGCCGGTATGTACCCATCATCACCGACGGCGGACTCAAAAAAGGCGGCGATGTCTGCAAAGCCATTGCTGCCGGCGCCGATGCCGTGATGATAGGTTCGCCGTTGGCCCAGACGAAGGAAGCCCCCGGACTGGGTTATCACTGGGGCATGTCGCATCCTCATCCGGCTTTGCCCCGCGGCACGCGGATTAAAGTTGGGACGGGTACCACTCTCCAGCAGGTCCTCTTCGGGCCCACTTCGCTTACTCACGGCACCCAGAACCTCGTCGGGGCACTGCGGACGGCGATGGGTTTCTGCGGAGCGGCTAATATCAGGGAAATGCACCGGGCCGAGCTGGTTATCGCCCCGTCTATCGGCACCGAGGGCAAATCATACCAGATGATGCAGGGCGTTTAGTCAGCCGGTTTTTCCAGCACGATGTATAAAAACCCCGGCCTTTCCATCAGCCTTTTGTATAGTTTCGGATGCGTCTCTTGCAGACCTTCATCCGGCAACATTTCTTCGATGCTTTCGATTATAAACTTCGATTGTAGCATCGGTCGGAGAACTTCACCCAACGGGCGGATGTAATACCGGGTCTTGAAAGGGGTGATGCTGTGGGCTCCCCAGGTATCCTCTACCAGCTTGAATTCATAGTAGCTTTCCGGTTTCATATGGAGGAATCCTTCAAAAGGGTGGTGAGTGCAAATAATTAGTTGACCTCCCCTTTTAACTACTCGATACAGTTCGGCCAGTAAAGAGTCCCAGTTTTTGATATAATCTATCACCAGCGAAGCTATTATCAGGTCGAACGATTCCGACTCTAAAAACGGCATCGGCCGGGATATATCGGCGCAGTGTAGGGTAAGCTTCGGAGACTCCAGAATCGAAGTCAGCCTGTCTAGCAGTTTCCGGCTGGCATCGATGGCTGTTACGTCAGCGCCCTTTTCCAGGGCGTATTCCGTGTAAAACCCGGTGGAGCAGCCCAGGTCGAGGACGTTCTTGCCCCTCACCACCGGCAGCTTTCCCAGTATATAGGGTCGTTCGTACAGATTGTTCCAGGAATCAGGTTTTGCCACGTGGGCAATGAATAAATCTGCTATGGAATCGTAATTAGTTAATTCTGCGTCACTGCTCATGCTATAGCTTTTTGTATGTATCTATTGCTAACTCTCCAGCGGTTTTTCCGGTAATCCGGCCGGTTTCCATATACGGGTAAGCGAAACCTCCAGGAAGACCAGGGGTTTGGTAACCTTGGTGAAAACAATAGGGCAGTGGGTTAATCCGGAGGGTAATCTGACTACCGCCGGGGAATTTATCTTATGTACCTCTTTCTCCTCGCCCAGCGTTATCTCTATTTCCGCTCCGAAATCGGTGATATCCTCGGGATTACCGCCGATAAAGCAGAGGAATTCGGTGAAATCATGGGAATGGGGATGGTCGAAAGACATCGGCTTGGCGATACAATGGTAGCCGATACTGCAGTCGGCATCCAACTCGCCATCGTGCGCTACTATTGATTTACCGGTGTAGTGGCCGATGTCTTTGATAAGCCCGGTAAGAATGAGTTCCCCGTATTTCGACTCAGTCATTTTCTCGGTACCCCCTGTTATTCGAAACTAAATCTGTTAAAAATAACCATGTCTTAAATCAGGTGGGATTTCTAAAATTAGCTATTCGTAATCGTCATCTTCATCAGGAACATCCGGCTCCGGGGTGCCGCTGTTGCGGGGGAGTAAAACATCGGATTTACCGTGTTTCTTAGCCGATGGCGGGGGCAGTTGGGTTATAATCTGCCGGATCTCTTCTATTCTCCCCGGCCGGCTGGTGCTGGCTTCCACCAGAATCCCATCGATACCAGCTTCCCGGATGGCTTCCAGTTCGCCGGGGGATATACCGGATGATACCGGGATTAGTACCGGCTTGGTGAGTAAAAGCGCTAAACGCTGCACAGCCATGAGATGATGCCAGGTTATAACATCGCCGGGCCTGGATAAATCTGTGGTAATCACGGCATCTACGGGCAGATTATTAATACTCCTGACCAGGCTGTCATCGATAGACGGGTCCAGCAGCAGTAATTTGCCGATTTTTTCGTTCCGGGGTAACCGGCCGATCGGGCTTTCCGCTGAAAACACCAGGAAATCGCAGCCGGCCTGGATGTAACCATCCATTTTCGCTTTGCCGGTATCTTCCACGCGGATACCGCACGGAATCCCGGATAATGACTTGACGATTGCCCCGACTGATTTGACGGGTAGGCTTGAACCGGCCGCCTGCAGGAACAGGGCATCGGCCCCGGCAACGCAATTCCTGATTTCATCAGAGGGTCCGATGTCGATACTGGCGACAAGGATTATTGTAGATCCTGCCAGGTCATCACGGGTCGCCCTAAAGCCCATGGGCTGCGAGGCGGCTTTGTTTAATCTATCCAGTTTGTCTATTAATCGACTCATCATTTCTCCTCAGGGGGGCAAAGTAATTATAAGGAAAAATCCGGACAACTTCAATCTACGTGAAATGGCGGCGGAGAATTTCAGCACCTTTCAACTTTTAACGGATTCTTTATACACCTTTAATGAGCATTTTATACCGGTGACTTAACATGAAAATAGAACCATATGTTGATGAGGCAAACGGCCATGATTAAATCAGTTATCAGAACGCAGGAAGATATGGTGCTGGTATTCAATGAAAAAGACAGGCAAATCCCCGAATATCAGGGTCTTTATAAAGACGTCAGGCAAAAAATCCTGCGTAATGCTGTTGCCGGAACCGTATTCAAACACTGGCTTGAAAGTTCACCGGAACCGCGAATTGTTCCCCAAAATAACTGGTAGGAGAAACGAGAATGCCACGAGCGAAAAAAAATAAAGGGACCGCCAAAGAGTTGACTACACTATTATCCACGAGCGAGGTCGCCGCTATATTTAAAGTCCATCCCAATACCGTCCGGCGCTGGACTGAAGAAGGAAAACTGAAAGCCGAGCGGGTCGGCTCCCGAAAAGACCGTAAATACCGGCGGGAGGAAGTAGCTGTTTTTTATCTGGATAGAGCTATTCAGCAGTATCTTCACGATAAGTCAGTATAATCATGAGTAAGTTTAAAGAAATCAAGTGGAAAATTTTAGACGTCCTTCTCATGGGCTTCCTCGTTGTGCTCTCGCTGGACATTCTTTACTTGTACTACAGCGGGGCCTGGTACGACCCCTATATCCTGATCGAGATAGCCGAGGTTGTCCTTCTGTATCTGTTTTCCATAATCGGTACCGTAAGGATATTTCTTAAACTCCGCGAACTAAAGCAGCATTTAAATTTCGGATAAACTGGAAAAACGTTCTAAAAATATTAAGCCGGATGTTCCCGCACCAAACGTAAAAAAGGGGACATCCGGCACTATTATTTCGTGGTATTTCCCTTAAAATACGCTATTTTCAGGCGTAAATATCTTGCCATAAGACACTAAAAATGCTATAATAGTACCTATGGCACGTAGAGTATTAAGCATTTCCAAAGCCGAAGTCGGAAACGGGGTTATTTGCGAAAAACTGCAGCTTCAAAGTAAATTGCTGTTTGCAGCCAACGAGGAGTTGAAAAGAGCTACCCAGGCTAAGTCGGGATTAGTGTCCAGAATGTCACATGAATTCAGAAAAACTCTCAACGTAGTTATCGGATTTACAGAACTGATGCTGGATGAAGTACCCGGCAAAATAAACGATGATCAGCGAGCCAGTTTAAATGATATTCTTGCAGGGAGCAAACGACTGCTGTACCTGATTAACAACTTCCTGGAGTAGTGTGATTTCCAAGGAAATAATACGGGAAGTGAGAACGAATATAAACCATCTCCTCTCCACTCAGGGGATATTATTATGACGAAGAAAATAATGGTTGTCGACGATGAACCTGCCCAGAGAAGACTGGTCGAGCAGGTTTTGGACGGTCGTGAATACGAAGTACTTCAGGCACAGAACGGACAGGAATCGCTGCGTATATTATTCGAAAGTAAGCCCGACCTGGTTTTACTGGACGTAATGATGCCCGGACTGGATGGCTGGCAGACCTGCTCCTGCATCCGGGAAATTACGGATATTCCCATAATTATGCTCACCGGTAAGAAAACCAGCGAGGACGATATTGTGCGTGGTCTGGAATGCGGCGCGGATGAATATCTTACCAAACCGGTGGGCAACCGCGAACTCCTGGCCAGGGTGCA
>DAOUER010000108.1:0-17844 GCA_034430375.1 Dehalococcoidales bacterium | reverse complement strand
CATGCTTGTCCTGGTGGCCGTTGAGAAACTCCCCGGTATCCAGGTCTTTCAGGAAGTAATTCACCCCGAACACCGGGGGTACTTTATCCAGGTTTTTCCCGAACTGCAGGTAGTTATGGAGATATTGCCCGAGAGGAATAGAGATGAAGTCCTGGATGCTCATGATATTTATCTCGTGTTTGCCTTCTGCCTCGATGGTGGCAAAGGTTGTTTCCGTCTCCAGGGCCGCGCCGTAAGCGACGATACCATGCTCCCAGTCGAATCCCTGCTGGACCGGCACATAGCTGCGATAGTCACGGCCGCCGTATAAGATTCCGCCAAGCTCAACTCCGGCAGGATTCTCCAGCTCGGGGTCGCAATTCGCCAGTACATTAAGAGCCACGGTATAGCGGGCGTTCTTGTGGGCCGGCGGTACTTTTTCTCCTTTATCGTCAGTTTTACCTTCAAACCAGTCGCCGGTGAAGTTGATGCCGGTTTCGGGAAGCTTTTCATCCATGCCCAGCCACCACGGACGGGCATCCTTGACCAGGATGTTGGTGAAGATAATCTCCCCGGGATTGGTCAGTATTTCGTAAATCAGCGGGTCATCCTGGGGATTGATGTCCTGGATAATACCGAAGATGCCCGACTCGATATTCACCGCCCGGCAGATGCCATCGATATTTCGTACGTAACCGATATCATCGGCCATTATCGTTTCTCCCGGAAGCATAGCGGTAGAGGTTTTGCCGCAGGCGCTGGGAAAAGCGCCGGCAATATAGGTCTTGCGTTTATTTGTTCCAAAGACTCCCATTATCATGAAGTGCTCCGCCAGCCAACCTTCCTGATGGGCCTTGCGAATAGCCAATCGGAGAGCCAGCTTCTTGAAACCTATGGAATTACCGGCATACTGGTTATTAACGCTGTAGACTGTGTTCGCCATGTAATCGATATAGATGCGTTTTTTATCATAGTCCACGCTTATCATGTTGTCGTCGACTCTACCAGCGGTGTGCAGGGTATTGAAAAACACCATACCGTCTCCTGCCCGGCGGAAGGCATCGTAACCCTTACGGTAGAGGAGGTCAACGCTATGGGCTACATACCAGGAATCGGTGCACTCCAGACAATAAATGGTAAATTCGGAATCGGCCGGACCCAGGGTAAGAAAGCGCACAATCATGGTACGCCCCTGCATGGCGTCTTTACACAAAGCACGTACTTCGGCAAGTCCGTCATCCCGGTCCATCTGGTTGAGGGCTTCGCTAAGTGAATCCCCCTTCGGCACGAGGATCCTGGTGACCGCGCGGTCGCGCCCCTGGTCATTGGGGCCATCAAAATGGAAGGTGTGTCCCGGAATAGACAATGCGGCACTCTCCTCGCCGGTAACAATCGCCATGTTCCTGATATGGGCGACCTCATCGGGGGTATCGCTGCAGATGAATATGTCAGCCGGATTGCACAGTTCCGCCGACTCAAAGATGGCCTGGTGTACCTCGGGATTAGATATGACACTTAACTTTTTATAGTCATCTTTGGTTAGCTTCGGCTGCAACGCAGCCAGGTATTTATTCAAAATTACCTCCAACAATCAGCATCTCTTTAGTAATATAAACAAAATCCCCTATGTTCGTAATATTGATGAGGGTAAGATTAAAGATGCGGCAATGCCTGATATTGTTATTCTTTTAATATAGGGTTAGTATCCGGCATAACGCACCAATTATAGCATAATCGATGAATAATCAAAACAACAAATGTCCATCCTCTAGCATAGTACTTTCATTGCCTAATTACATCAGGTATAATTATTAGGAAAGGACAGTTCAGACTGATGATACGGCTATGCCGACCGGACGAAATTGATAGACTGTACCTCATTATCAACGAAGCGGCTAAAGCCTATGAGGGTGAGTTAGAGCCCGATTGCTATCATCAACCCTATATGCCGATGGCAGAACTGCAGGGTGAATTGGAGAGGGTCACCTTTTTTGGGTATGAAGACGGCGATGAGCTGGTGGGGATAATGGGTATAGAACCCATTAAAGACGTAACCCTTATCCGGCACGCCTATATATTACCCGAATACCAGAACCGGGGAATAGGAAAGCGGCTGCTGGAACATCTAAAAGAGATAGCAGCTACCCGGGAATTACTGGTGGGGACATGGAAAGCGGCAACCTGGGCAATAGCTTTTTATCGTAATAACGGCTTTAACGATATGCCGGAAAAAGACAGTCTATTATCAACTTACTGGGACATACCGCAACGACAAATCGAAACCTCGGTAGTACTGGGGATGGAATTAAAAGGTAACTCAAAGGAGTTAGTATGAGCAGCAAGGAGTGGTTGGTCAGGTTTGTAGAAGCGGCGGTAGTCACCATAGCGGCAGCCGCGGTCTGCCAGGAGCTGGAGAAACCCAAAGAGGAAAGACACTGGCACGGGAAATTGGGTATTATCCCCTACGATTTCCGTACGCCAACACTGGAACGTCTTAAACAAGGTTACTGGAACATCGAAAGCACACGGGTCTTATCCGACACGGTAATGGGCATCGGCTGGTCGGTAAATTTCTACGCTATCCTCGAGAAGATGAGACTGGTCGGCGAGTCATACTACTCGGAGGAAGATTTCCTGATGCCAACCCCGACTCTCCGCAAAGTCCTGGAACATCGTCCCATTCTGGAATGAGAAAGACTGGCCGGGGTATATGAAAAAGCCCCCGGGGAATTGCCCGGGAAGCTTACCATTATCAGCTGGATTTTACCCGTAGCTGAAAAAACGATGGAATCCTAGAGAAGCTCTCCCAGAATCCCATCCCTGTATATTTTCCCGAGTTTTACCGGTATTAATTTATTAGTTAAAACGGTCCGGCTTTTAACATATACCTTGATATAGTTCCCGGTAAGCCCGGTCCAGAAACCGGCCGTTTTTTGCTCGAAAAGGACTTCCATCGTTCTCCCGAGGTAGGATTCCCGGAAACTCTGCGTACACTCGTCAACCAGCGAAAGCATCAGTTGGCTACGCTCCTTTTTTACGGCGGCAGATATCTTATGAGGCAGGCTAGCGGCGACCGTACCCGGGCGCGGTGAATATTGAAAGACATGGATACGAGTGAACCGCATCTCGCGGCAGAAATCCAGGGTTTCCAGAAATTCGGCGTCAGATTCGCCAGGAAATCCGACGATGACGTCCGTGGTAACGGCCACATCAGTCACTTTGTCGCGGATAAGCGTGACCGTCCGCTGGTACTCGTCGGCATTATAACGTCGTTTCATCGCGGATAAGATTCTGTCACCGCCGCTCTGTACCGACAGGTGAAAATGGGGGCAGAGTCGGGGATTTTGCCACAGAACGATAAAATCCGGCGATATTTCCGGCGGCTGAAGGGAGGAAAGCCGGATGCGGGGGACGTCCGTTTCGGCCAGTACCCTCTCAATCAGTTGTTTCAGGTCGGTGCTGCCCTGCCGGTACAATCCTATCTCGGTGCCGGTCAGGACCACTTCCCGGAAGCCTTCTATTACCCTGGTTTTTATTTCTGAGATCACCCGGTCAGCCGGTACGCTCTCCTCCCGGCTCCTCACCAGCGGCACGATGCAGTAAGCGCAGAAGTTGCGGCAGCCGTCCTGGATTTTTAGAAACGACCGCGTACGGCGGTTGCCTGCGTACAGATTGAGAGCCGGCCCGGGAAGTGATTCACCGTAGTACTCTAAATTACCTATTAGTTTGGGTATGTTTGATTTCTTATCATTCCCAACGACCAGACCCACGCCGTCTATCGTTTTGAGTTCCTCTGCTGCTCTTTCGGCGTAACAGCCGGTAGCTATCAGTTTAGCATCCGGATTTATCCGGTGATATGCCCGGAGTTTCTGCCGGGTCTTGCGGTCGGCGATGTGGGTGACCGTGCAGGAGTTAAGGATATAGATATCCGCCCGGTCTGCTGTCGATACCAGCGTATAACCGGCTTCGTTAAGCTGACGGGCGAGACTTTCCATCTCCGCCTGGTTCAGCTTGCAGCCCAGGCTGTCGATAGCGACGGTGGGTTTTGGTTTGTTTTTACTCATCAGTACAATGAAAATTATACCCGTAAATCTAAAGAAGGGTCAAAGGCGATATATTTAACCTCACCCCCTGTATCCCCCTCTCCTGGCAAGGCGTTCCGCAGGAGAGGGGGACTTATTTTAAGTAGAATCCACCCTCTCGGTCCCCCTCCTTTAGATTAGAAAAGGAGGGGGATGTATTGAAAAGTGGGGCTGGCGCCCCTCTTAAACACCCCATTTAGGGGGAAGGCGGGGATTTCACGGTATAACAGATGAATGATACAGGGCGGCCGGGTGGGAATAGATATTTAATAACCCAGATAAAGAGGGGAAAATCCGGCTACCCCTTCACCAATTCCTCCAATATAATCTTCGCGGCGGCTTTGTCGAGGGGCTTGTTGTTGTTGCCGCACTTGGGACTCTGCACGCAACTGGGGCAGCCGTCCTCGCAGGGGCACTCGGCGATTACCCTGAGGGTGGCCCGCCATAAATCGTCAATCATCTCATAGCCCTTCTCGGAGATACCGATACCCCCGGGGTAAGCATCATAGATAAACACCTGCGCCCGGCCGGTATCGGGATGGAGGGGGGTGGAAACGCCGCCGATATCATTGCGGTCGCAGAGGGCGAACAGCGGCAGGATGCCAATAGCGGCGTGCTCGACGGCGTGGAGCCCCCCGGCGAAGTCGAGTCCCGCTTCCGCAATACGGGCGATAGCCCTCGGGGGGACCCCGAACCAGAGCGCCACCGTGGGGAAGGTAATCGGTGGGAGGTCCAGGGGCTCTTCCCCGATAACCTCCTCGGAGAACTGCCGCATCTTCTTAAATCCCACGACGTTCACGGTCACCTCCACCTCGCCGATATTCACCTCCACGACATCGTTGGCGGCGCTTTCCCTTTCCTGGATGATATGCAGGTCGTGGATTTCCTTGGTGGTGGTGTAATAGTTCCCCGCGTTGGGTTCGGCATAGGCTACCTTATTCGTCAGGTCGAGTTTATTGATTAAGAACGCCTCACCCTGGTGGAGATAGATTGCCCCCGGGTGAATCTGGAAAAAGGCGACGCTGCTTTCCACCGTCTCCATCATGGAACCGGTGGTGATGTCGACGACGGCATAGGACTCGCCCGACGACGAACGGATATTAATCGACTGCGCCGGGTAGACCACCGAGGGCGCCACGTACCACTTATGACGCCGCGGCCGCAATCGACTCTGCCCTTCGAGGACATCTCTTTCATCTTCCATGGCTCCCCCGAAGATATCCTCATCGACGGTATCCAACGGCTTTTCCCAGGCGGCGCAGAGCAGGTGCTCGCGGAGGATATAGGGGTTCTCCGGGTTGACCAGCACGTGCTCGAACTCCTTCCGGAAAAAAGCCTCCGGGTGACGCATAAAATACTGGTCGAGGGGGTTATTCAAAGCCACCAAGAAACTCAGAGACTCCCCTTCTCTCCGACCGCTCCGGCCGGCCTGCTGCCAGGTGCTGGCGATGCTGCCGGGATAGCCGTCGATGACGGTGGCTTCCAGTCCGCCGCTGTCGATACCCAGTTCCAGGGCGTTGGTGGCTACCACTCCCAGCAGCTTCCCCCCGAACAACTCCCGCTCTATCCTGCGGCGGTCTTCCGGCAGGTATCCGGCCCGATAAGGCATAATCAATTTTGTAAGGTTATGGCTGATTTCGCCCAGGCGTTTTTTAGCGTAAACATAAATAAGCTCGGTGAGACGGCGGGTCAGCGTAAAAGCCAGCGTGCGGCTGCCCTGGCTGACCAGCTCGGTAAAGATGCCGGTAACTTCAACGTGGGTGCTCCTCCGGGCGCTCTTCCTCTCGTCGAGGAGCGGGGGGTTCCAGAAAATGAAATCTTTCCGACCCCGCGGCGAACCGTCGTCATCGACCACTTCACAGGGCTGGCCGGTGAGTTGCTCGGCATGCTCCCCGGGATTGGCCACTGTGGCCGTACACAGGATAAACTGGGGATTGGAACCGTAGGTATTGCACAACCGGCGCAGGCGACGCACCACGCAGGCCACGTGTGAGCCGAAGACGCCGCGATAAACGTGCGCTTCGTCCAGCACGACATAGTGGAGGTTCCGCAAGAAAACCGACCAGGCCGGGTGATTGGGCAGTATCCCTACATGCAGCATATCGGGATTGGTTAAAATAATCCGGGCTTTGCGCCGTATATCCGCCCGGTCCGAACGCGGCGTATCGCCGTCGAAAGTGCCCACGCTTTCCACATTGAGTAATTCGGGGTAGAAAAGGTCTTTTATCTGGCGTACCTGGTCCTGGGCCAGGGCCTTGGTGGGAAACATGTAAAGAGCTCGTGTTCCGGGTTCGGTGAGTACCGACTGCATAACGGCGATGTTATAACAGAGGGTCTTGCCGCTGGCGCTGGAAGTGGCGATAATAACGTTTTTACCCTGACGGACAGCATTTACCGCCGCCGCCTGATGTGTATACAGCTTGGATAAACCGTGCCTGTTGAGGCAGTCCTGAAGTTCCGCATCCAGCGGTTCGTTCAAGGCGGCATAAGCGGCTTCGCGGGCATCGATCGGCTCTTTATGGACAATCTGACCATCATATCCCGTCAAGGAGGTGAGGTGATTGAGGAAAGCGGTATTATCCATACCGTTAAAAACCCCTAAATATCTATAATCTCTATTTCATAGTCGAGTAACTCAATATCAAACCTGCCGGCCTCGATGAAATTCACCACCCGCGAAAGGACCTCGTTGGTATGGCGCTTGTTATTACTCAGGCAGGCAATCCCAATAATAGCCGCCTGCCAGATATCATTATTACCCACCTCGGCCACGGCTACGTTGAACTTATTCTGGACCTTGCTGGTTATCGACTTGATTACCTGTCGTTTACCCTTGAGAGACATGTTCTCCGGGATGCGGAGAGATACCTTGCATACACCTACATTCATAATAACGCCTTGAGGGTAATAATGACATGTTGCGAGAGCTTCTCAGTCCTAATCTACCACCCTACCCGGGCATAGTCAAACGCTAAACAGTCAGGTGACTTTGCGACAGGATGATTGTTGACAAATGCTGAGATATGATAATATAAGCTACACTAGAGTATAATATAGATAGGTATCTCTTACGCGTAGCCGAGGAGGTGTAGATGCCAGCCATATATCTGTTAGACGTGACGAACCGGGACGGCGTGCAAACGGCAAAATTAGGCTTGTCCAAGCTGGAAAAGACAATGCTTAATATATACCTCAACGAAATGGGGGTATTTCAATCCGAATTCGGTTTCCCGACCACCCGCCATGAAACGAATTACCTCAAGGCAAACCTGGAACTGGCTGAAATAGGCGTTCTCAAGCCGATACGCCTGGAGGGATGGATACGGGCTATTGAAGCCGATGTGGATACCACTTTCCAGCTTATACCTAATATCAATCACCTAAATCTTTCCATTTCTACTTCAGACCAGATGATTACCGGTAAATTTCAGGGCCGGAAGACCCATGATGATATCATTAAAGATATGACCAATGCCATTACGGCCGCCCGGGCCCGCGGCGCCGAGTCGATAGGCGCCAACGCCGAGGACGCTTCGCGGACGGATATAAATTACCTGGTGGAATTTGCCCAGGCCGCCAAGGAAAATGGCGCGGACAGGATGAGGTATTGCGACACCCTGGGATACGATAATCCCTTTACCATTTATGAAACCGTCCGGACCATTGCCGAAAAAGCCGGTATACCCATCGAGCTTCACTGCCACAACGACCTCGGTATGGCCGTAGCCAATTCTATAGCCGGAGCCATGGGCGTCATCGATGGCGGACAGGACGCCTATATCAATACCACCGTCAACGGCATCGGCGAAAGGGCCGGTAATGCCGACCTGATAGCGGTAATTTTAGCAATTAGGAAATCCAAAGAACTTGCTAGCGGCTATGAACTAGCGAATAGTATTGACTTGTCCAAGGCCTGGAAAATAGCCAAGTTCGCCAGCTATGCTTTCGGCGTGCCTATCCCGCTAAACCAGCCTGGTGTCGGGTCCAATGCCTTCGCCCACGAGTCCGGTATTCACGCCGACGGCGTTCTCAAAGACCCGGAAAACTACGAACTATATGATTTCGAGGAGCTGGGTAGAGGCGACTCCGAACTCGTGGAAACTGGCCGGGAAATCTGTACCGGTGAATACGGGGGTATCTCGGGTTTCAGCCACATCATGAGCCAACTGGAAGTGCCGGTAAAATGGCAGGACCGTGAGAAAGCCAACGAGATACTGGAACTGGTCAGGTACGCCAACGTGGAATCGCAGAAACCACTGGTTGAAGACCAGCTGTTGTTTATCGCCAAATACCCGGGAATAGCTAAGAAACTACTTACACTGACGCCGCTGGAATAGACAGTCATTAGAAGAAATGGACGTAGAACTCCCGGAAATAAACCTGAAGGCAATCGGCGCTGTACGCAACGAAATCAAGGAACCGACGCACCAAGACAGTAGCGAAGTCATCTCAGAAATCGTCATCGACAGCGGTCTTACCAAAGCGCTTGACGACCTGGATAAATTCTCGCATATTATCGTCCTTTACTGGATACACCGTTCCCGGCGCCCGGCCCCGATGAAAGTCCACCCCCGGGGCGACCCGGAAAGGGCCCTGATGGGCGTTTTTGCCACCCGTTCCCCCAGTCGCCCCAATCCCATCGGGAAGGCCACGGTAAAACTGCTGGAGCGCCAAGGCAACATCCTGAAAGTACGGGGACTGGATGCTATCGACGGTACGCCGGTGCTGGATATCAAGCCGTATATCCCGGGATATGATTCGGTGGACGATTGCAGGGCGCCTTCATGGATGGTCAAGAAATAAAACGGGTACTGCTGGATACCTACCGTAAACTGTACGACCGCTACGGACCGCAGCACTGGTGGCCGGCCGACGATCCCTTCGAGATGATTATCGGGGCAATCCTTACCCAGTCCACCGCCTGGAGTAATGTCGAGAAGGCGATTACCAACCTGAAAAACGCCGGAGCACTGTCAGCCCAACGGCTCCGGGAGTTGCCCGAATCAGAGATTACCACGCTTATCTACCCCAGCGGCTATTATAATGTCAAAGCCGGCAGGCTCAGGGCTTTCGCCCGGTGGCTGGGGGGGAATTACAACGATAACCTTGAGCAGCTTTTCCGCCAGAATACCGCCGATATACGCGATGAATTACTCGGCGTTTACGGAATCGGCGAGGAAACGGCCGATTCCATCCTTCTATATGCCGCCGGAAAGCCGGTCTTCGTCATCGACGCCTACACACGCCGCCTGTTAGACCGCCGGGGGCTTTCCCCGCTAAATAATTCTTATTCAGCCTATCAAGATTTATTCACGGAAAACCTGGCCGCCGATACCCCCCTGTTTAACGAATATCATGCCCTAATCGTGCGTCACGGCAAAGAAGTATGCCGGAAGAATCCCTCCTGTGATAACTGCTGCCTGAACGAAACAAGCGAAATAGCCACCCATCGAAGCGCGTCCTACCCCTGCTCGATTAAATCTTGATAATTCCTGCATTTCTTGATTATCTTTATGTCACCCTGAGCCGCCGCAGGCGGGCGTGAGGGTCTTTCAGGGGTGATATAACTATCAGCTCTGCACTACCCCGGATTCTTTCGTCGTCCTTCAAGGGAAGGACTCCTCAGAATGACTTTTAGAGCAAGACTCCCGACTATAGAGGCCGGAAAAACTGTAACGAAATGTTTATAACTCCGGGTCGTTTTTTTATGGTCTGGTTACATCGTTGTCCCTATCCTTAAAGAAGCTGGGGTGGTATACGTAGAACACCACCGCATTATGAGATATCCAGCTTTGGGTTAGAGGAGAAGATAGCATGAAGAAGTTGATCAGGAGATTTCGGGAAAGACAGGAAGGTATTACCGGACTGGAAACGGCCATTATCCTGATAGCTTTTGTTATCGTGGCCTCGGTTTTTGCTTACGTGGTGCTTTCCGCCGGTCTTTTCTCTTCACAGAAAGCCAAGGAAGCGGTTAACGCCGGGGTAAGATCGACGATGAGCACCCTGGAGCTCAAGGGAAATGTGGTCGCCAAGATGGAAAGCAGCGTGGTGACCGAGCTCTATTTCCACGTGGGTATCCCCGCGGCTGGCAGCCCCGTAGACTTCACGCCGTCCGCCAACAGCACCAGTTTCGTGGTTATCTCCTATTTCGATGCCGAACACATGATTCCTTCGCTTAACTGGACAATCGAAAAATTAAGCACTATCAATCTGGATAACATGCTGGACCCCAACGAGTTGTTCCAGGTGACAGTCATCCTGCCGACCACCGGCAATATCAGTATCGGTCCCTATGACAGCTTTGCGCTGGAGATAAAGCCGCCGGACGGTCCGGTCTTGCCGATAGAGAGAACGGTCCCGGGCAGGGTAAGCCAATACGTCAATCTATACTGACGTAACTCAGGATGGGTATAAATTTCTGATACTACCGTTGTGGGAAAAAAGATATAAATAGAGAGAAGTAGTGACTAATTCATCACTTCTTTACTTTTTCAGCCCATAATTCCTTGAGGATTTTACGCTTACTATTCAGCGGTAGGGGTAATCCTGATTCAAACAGGTTTACTTCAGTCTTGGAGACACCGGCTCCGTCGGCCAGTTCCTGCTGGGTTAATAAACGGGAAAGACGGAGTCTTTTAACCTTGGTGCCTATCGACGGTTCGCGGGTCTTTACCTGAATAGCGTTCATGTTTTACCTCTCTCAGCTAGGATACTCTGGCCGCTTTCCGGGGACAACCAAGTGTTTCCTACATGTATTTGAGTGCTACCACCCATATAACCAGGCTTTTTCAACTAATCGGGTACTTGCAATACGATGGTTAGTCTGGTAAGCTTCAGCGAGAAATCAGACACAGGAAAGAGAAATGTCCCCGGACTTATCAATCCAGCTGGCCCCACAGAACAGTCGCGGTCTGCTTTTAGCCAACCCGGTGATGACCGCCTCCGGCACCTTCGGGTACGGCACGGAGTACGCCGAATTCTTCGATATCCAAAAGCTCGGAGCGATTATCTGTAAAGCTACTACCCTGGAACCAAGAGAAGGAAATCCCCAACCCCGCCTTTACGAAACAGCCTCAGGTATGCTGAACTCCATAGGACTGCAGAATATCGGCGTTAAAGCCCTGATACAAGAGAAAGCCCCTATCTGGGCGGACTGGCAGGTGCCGGTTATCGTTAATATCGCCGGCGATTCCGTAGAAGATTACGCCAAACTGGCTGAAGCAATGGACGGCGTCAGCGGTATCAGCGGCATCGAGGTCAATATCAGCTGCCCCAATGTCCGGGAAGGCGGCGTACTTTTCGGGATTCATTCCAGAACGGCTGCTCGTGTTACATCCACCACAAGAGCTGCTACTTCGCTGCCCGTAATCGTTAAACTCACTCCCAATACAGATGATATTGTCAGGATAGCCGAAGCAGTTGAAGAAGCCGGCGCAGATGCTATCTCACTCATCAATACGCTCAAGGGCATGGCGATAGATATCGAGAAAAGGCAGCCGGCCATCAGCAGTATCATCTGTGGATTGTCCGGCCCGGCGATAAAGCCGGTAGCCCTGGCCATGGTGTATGAGGTGGCGGGGATGGTGGATATACCGGTTATCGGCTGCGGCGGCATTTACTCCGCCGATGATGCTATCGAGTTCCTCATGGCCGGGGCCAGCGCCATACAGGTGGGCTCCGCCAGCTTCAGTAATCCGCGTGCCAGCCTGGATATCCTGGAAGGCATCGAGAGGTTCATGGAAAAAGAGGGAATAAAGAATCTTGCGGAGATTATCGGGGCGGGGCGGGGTTAATCACCTACCCATTGAGCATATATTGTTATTGTAATATAATATTAGGGCTGCAAACATTCATAAGTTCCACCAAAAACGGGAGGGGTCGCATAGTGGTCTAGTGCGGGCGCCTGCTAAGCGCTTACCCTGGGAAACTGGGGTCGAGGGTTCGAATCCCTCCCCCTCCGCCATGAGTAAATCAATCATCATGCCTAAATACCATATCTGGACCATCGGCTGCCAGATGAACAAAGTCGAGTCGGAGAGACTGGCCGGGCTCTTTGAGGAACTCGGTTACGAGTTAACTAACGTTATAGGCGAGGCCGACCTCATCGTGCTGAACAGCTGCGTGGTGCGGCAGAGCGCCGAAAACCGGGTGATAAATAAGCTGGCGGCGCTGCGGGCGCAGAAAAAGATAAAACCCGGCCTACGCCTGGCACTGACCGGCTGCCTGGTGGATTCGGATATTGATTCTCTGCAAAAACGCTTTCCCCAAGTTGACGATTTTTTTAAGCCGGGAGAGACTCCGCCCTGGCTGGTAGATACCGGTGAAATTGCATATCCCCACCACCCCTCCCCCAACTCTTACGTCACCATCATTCAGGGCTGCAACAACTTCTGCTCCTACTGCATCGTGCCCTACCGGCGAGGCCGGGAGCGGAGTCGTACGATTGAAGAAATAAGCTGCGAGGTACGGGAGATGGTAAAACGAGGGGCGAAAGAGGTCACCTTGCTGGGGCAGAACGTGGATTCCTACGGGCACGACCTGCCAGACCGACCGGAACTGGCCGACCTTTTGGGAAAACTCAACCATATCGACGGGCTGGCACGACTGCGCTTCCTGACCAATCACCCCAAGGACATGAGTCCCCGGCTCATCGAGGCCATTGCCCGACTGGAAAAAGTCTGCGAGCAGGTAAGCTTGCCGGTACAGGCGGGCAGCGATGAAATCCTCCGGGCGATGAACCGCGGCTACAACGTCGCGGATTATCTCGACTTAGTAGGCCGTATGCGGGAGAAAATACCGGGACTGGCCCTGAGCACCGATGTCATCGTCGGCTTTCCCGGGGAGACCGAAAGCCAGTTCCGGCAAACCGCCGACTTGCTCTCCAGGGTAAAGTTTGCTACAGTTCATATAGCTGCTTATTCACCCAGAACGGGTACGGCGGCGGCTAAGCTGGATGATAATACCCCGCCTGATGTGAAAAAGGACAGGGTCGGTATTATCGAAAAGCTCCAGGAGGACATACAGACCCAAATCAATTCCCGGTTAATGGGGAAAACGGTAGAAGTCCTCGTCGAGGGGAGGAAAAGGGGCAAGTGGTACGGCCGCACCCGCACCGATAAGCTGGTGTTTTTCAGCAGCGAACACGATTGTACGGGGCAGCTGAAAGATATAGCTATCAACAAAACGAGTCCCTGGTCTTTACAGGGCACCATAAAGTAGATATATCAGGGACGTGATATAACAGGAGGCATTATGCACAGGATTTTAAAGATTGGACTAATCGCCATACTGCTGGTGGGCATACTGGCGTCTGTCGGGGGATGTACTTTAACGGGCAGCGAAGATGGAGAGTCTTCCGGCAGTATCTGGCCGATGATTGTCTTCCTGGTGGTTATATTCGCGCTTTTCTACTTCGTCATGATCAGGCCGCAGCAGAAGCGGCAGAAAGACCACCAGTCCATGATGCAGGAACTCCAGCGGGGCGATAAGGTAATGACCGCCGGAGGGATTTACGGAACTATCGACAGCATCAGCGAAGACAACGTGGTCATCAAGGTAGAAGGGGGCACGACCCTCAGGGTTGCCCGGAACAGCATCGTACAACGCCGTGAGATGTAAAAAGTGAGTACTCGGCAGTTAACCGACCGCGAAATAGATACGATTATCGACATCGCCCTGAACGAAGATGTCGGCCACGGCGATATTACCAGTGAGTCACTAATACCACCAGACCTGACCGGAAAAGCAACTTTGCTGGTCAAAGAAACGGGTGTCCTGGCCGGCGTGGATGTGGCCGGACGCGTCTTTCAGCGAATCGACCCCTCACTAAAGGTAGAAATCCTCCTTCAGGACGGTACGGCGGTACAGCCGGGAGACGTAGCCGGTACGGTCAGCGGTAGCGTTAGCAGCATTCTCCAGGCCGAAAGAGTGGCTCTCAATTTCCTGCAGCGACTCAGCGGCATCGCTTCTCTGACCACCCGTTACGTGGCCGAAATCCGGGGAACCGGAGCTGAAATTTACGATACCCGGAAAACAACTCCCGGGATGAGGTTTCTGGAGAAATACGCCGTACGCACCGGGGGCGGGCAGAACCACCGGCAGCACCTCGGGGACGCCGTTCTGATCAAGGATAATCACATCGGTGCCTTACGCTCCACCGGCCTGACCCTGAAACAAATAGTCGAGAAAGCCCGTGAGAACACTCCCGAAGGCATCACCCTGGAAGTAGAAGTAACCAGCCGTGAGGAAGCCCACGACGCGTTACAGGCCGGCGCCGATATCATCCTGCTGGATAATATGCCGGTGGACGAGATGAAGAACGTAGTGGATGAAGTAGCAGGGCGTGTCAAGCTGGAAGCTTCGGGCGGAATTACCTTGAAAAATATCCGGGAAGTCGCTTTGACCGGCGTCGACCGTATATCCGTCGGTGCTTTAACCCATTCGTTCACCGCGCTGGACATAAGCCTGGAAATAGAGTCCCAGACCCTCAAACTCGTCTGACCAGCAACGGAGAAATACTACCCCTTTTCAAGAAGAATCCGGCTGGCTCTGAAATCGATTTCACTGATGGTAGCCTCGACTTCTTGTTGTTCACCGAACAGCGTGGTTATCACCAGCTTGCCGTCGTTCGTTTTCACCGAGGTGATATCTTCCGCCATCGATTCTTCTGTGTTGTCACTCATATATGCCTTCGCCAGACACATTTCCCATCCCCTTTTAGAGTTTTTTCATGGTCCCGGATAATATATCCGTTACCTTATCCATATTCTGAACAGCCAGCAATATCTCGGTTGCTACCTGTTCTTCCCCCATCCGACGGGCTTTTTCCGCCCATTCCTTAAATTCCTGACTGTGCTCTTCGTTGTGTTCTATCCAGTAACTCAGCAGAGTTTTTAGCTTTGTTTTATCATCAGCACTCATGGTATTCCTTCCTTCCCCCGGGTTCAGCCGAACTTTTCCCGACTATCCAGCATCAGCGTTACCGGACCGTCGTTGTGAATTTCCACCTGCATATACTGCTGAAATTGCCCGGTAGCTACCTTTAGTCCGCTGGCTTTAGCCTGGTCTACGCAATATTGAAAAAGACCCTCCGCCTGTTCGGGAGGCGCCGCTTCGGTAAAGCTGGGGCGCCGGCCTTTCCGCGCATCGGCCAGGAGGGTAAACTGGCTTACCAGGAGCAGTTCTCCACCGATATCCAGCGCCGAAAGATTGAATTTTTCCCGGTCATCGGCAAAAATGCGCAGATTGGTGATTTTCTGAACCAGATACTGCGCATCCTTTTCCGTATCCCCGGCGGCTACACCCAGAAAGACTACCAGCCCGCGACCGATTCTCCCGACTTCCTCCCCGGCAACGCTTACCGAGGCGGTGGTAACTCTCTGTAGTAGAGCCTTCACTTAATTACACTACTTTCCTTCGGAACCGGGGGTGGCTTCTGATTTTTTCGCTGCCTGATTTTTCACTGCCGGATTTTTCTGACTTTGTTTCGGGGTTGTTCTTCTTGCGGCTATCCGTGATGTAGAAGCCGCTGGTCTTATATATTACCGGCGCCGGGTGAAAGACGCGCCGGGCTCTCTGCTCACACTGCGGGCAGGTCGCTTCAGGTTCATCATCAAAACCTTGTCTCAGGTCAAAACGATAACGGCAACTTCCGCATTCATATTCATAAGTTGGCATATGGGATCACCTCACACAGACTCATCCACTATATATATTTTACTATAGATTAGCTTCACGGGCAAGCCAGGGCAGTCGTAAATGCCTTGCCCCGGTATATTGCCTGCTATTTACATACTCTGCTATACTCTAAAGACATGCCCCCATCGTCTAGAGGCCTAGGACACCGGCCTTTCACGCCGGCAGCAGCGGTTCGAATCCGCTTGGGGGTATTTCTTATTATTCAGATAACCAACCCTTTCTCACAGTTTTTACCAGCGCCCCCATTGGCGCCAATATCACATTGACCAATCAGCTTCCTCCCGTATATTATTCTTTTTACACCCCGCGAGATGGGTAAAACGTCCCCAATTTCCAGTCATGGAGGTAGAACCTGAGCACCATATTAAAAAAAGCCTTAGTCCCAACTACCGTGAAGATAAAATTCATCGAATGGGTGAATAAGAAGATAAAGCATCCGCGTGATGAAGCGGGAGATTATGGAATCAGGGTGGTGATGCACGTCCCCATCGGATTGATTATGGGCATTCCCATCATCGGCTACCAGCTAATGAGGTTATTCTTCTTTTACGAAAAGAATGAGGACAGGTGGACATCCGACCAGGCCTGGAAGGATACCGCCGGGGCTTTGGTCGGGATGAGTGTTACCATAGTGGTTATAACCGGACTCTGCATCTGGGCAGCGGTCCATTATCTTTAGTCGCTTTACCGACTTTATAGTGCTACCCGTTGCCGGTTTGACGGTATTTCCGGAGGTTTCTGACGTATCGCCTGATTTCAACCGGCCGGAGATATGTTGCCGATTCTACACGAACCGGAGCGGCATTCAACTGATTAAATGCTTCAATTATTTCGTTCAAGATCGGTTTTAGTGACAGGTTGGGAAAAGCTTTCATAAATATCACCACCTTTTTCCGTTACATATATTAGAACGGAGAAAAGCGGAAAAAGTTAGTGAAGCCGGGTGTTATTTCCTGGATGTTTCACCGACCAGCGACCATACCAGGGCAATTACCCACCCGACGAAGGTCCAACCGGCCAGGATATTCACCAGTATGATTCCCACGGTACTTTTACTTCTTCTGATGGCGGCTATTATGGTCGGGAGGAAATAAAGGGCCAGGCCGATAAAACCGAAAGGCAGGGTCCAGTAGGGAAAGTTGATATTGAAAGACCAATCCACCGGGGCATGGCCAACCGGAGGCGCACAGGAACCCAGGTAAAGAGAAAAAAGAACGATAACGAAGAGGGTTATCGATAACCCGTACTTAAATTTCATATTATCAACTATTTTACCGGGATTCCCGGCTGAGGTCAATTTCCTGTAAATATCTTAGATAAATCAGTTTGCAATAAATCCCTTAAATGGCCTAGAATTTGCCTATCCAAGTAATGAGGGGGAAAACGAGTGTCAGATACAAAATACGGAAATCTCGTCCAGGCATTATCTTTCCGGTCTGGGATGGGAGGCGCCAATGCTAAGGAACTGGTCTTTATGCAAGGAGAACAGCTGCAAGGTATGGAAATCAATTTCATCGTCGGGGTTTACGACCAGACCGGCGATTGGGCTCCCAACCGCGGGGCGCACGACCACCCTTTCGGCGAATGTCTGCTGTTTTTCGGCTATGATGACGAGGACCTGGGCTACCTGGGCTCGGATATGTCCCTGGCTATGGGCAAAGAACAGGAAAAGCACTATTTCAGCGTGCCTACCGCGGTGGCCGCTCCCAAAGCCATGCCGCACTGTCCGCTGGTCACCGAGAAGGTATATAAAGCTTTCGGGCATTTTCACCTGGCGCTGTCCGCCAAATACTCCGGGGGTTCGGTGCCCCTAGAAGGCTCCACCGACGGTAATAAATACACCCACCTCTACCACGAGATGGAGGTACAGGAAGGCCCCGGCGGCGCCGCCGCCCAGCAGGTACTGGCCATGTCCGGCGACCGGCTGGAAGGCATGAACGTAAACTTCAGAATGAGCCTGCATAACCAGACCGGCGAATGGTATCCCGGGAAAGGCGCGCAAATAAGCCCCTACGATAAATGCCTGATATTCTTCGGGCACAATACCGACAACCTGAGCTACCTGGGCGCCGAACTGACCATAGCC
>DAOUER010000107.1:0-13688 GCA_034430375.1 Dehalococcoidales bacterium | reverse complement strand
GTATGCCCAGCCAGCGGTTCAGTATCAGGCGGTCGATTCTATCTGTTACGGTTGTCTTCTCGACCGCCGGCTTCTGAAGCACTTCTTTCACCAATCCGCTGATAAAGCCGTACCGGGCGTTGGCGATGAGGGTCTCGGCATCATCGCCGTGGATTCTACGCAGATGCCCCAGGCTTTCATCCCGGGTTTTTATTATCTCGTGGCTATCCAATATTACACCTGTCGGATCTTTTTAGAAATTTCTTCATCCTCTTCCAGCAGTTTTACCGCCAGCCACCTCGGTGGATAATGCCCCGCCACTGGATTCCGGGAAAAATATTCCTCCAGCTTCTCTATCTCCGCTTCAACATCGTGACCGTAATGAATGGTTATACCGGCGGCTTCGATGTCGTTTTCCGCCACGCCGATAATTGTCTGTAGCAGTTCCTGCGTTCCCTGGTTACGCGCCGCCACCATAGATACCACCGGCGCTCTCAGGAGGCGGGATATATCGGGAATATCTATTTGATATCCCCGGGACTCGGCCACATCAAGCATATTGAGTACGACCACCATCTTCGGCTTCATTTCCAGCAGCTGCACGGTCAGGTAAAGATTTCTTTCCAGATTGGAAGCATCCACGATATCCACCACCACGTCCGGTTCCCCATCAATGATATAGTTCCGGGCGATAACTTCATCCAGAGAATAGGCGGTTAGCCCGTAAACGCCGGGGAGGTCAACTACTTTCAGGGCGTAGTCCTGGAAAGTAAGATTGCCTTCCTTTTTCTCCACGGTAACGCCCGGCCAGTTGCCCACCCGCTGCCGGGTGCCGGTCAGGTTATTAAAAACCGTCGTTTTGCCGGAGTTGGGGTTACCAACCAGAGCGATGGTGAGTTTTTTCTTTTTCATAGGCGATAATTACGTATAAGCTACCAGTATTTTCCGGGTGACGCCATGACCCAAAGCCATCCGAGAACCGCGTACTTCGATGACGACCTGTCCTGGGCGACCGCTGCTGATAACCTTTATCAGCACTCCCGGGACCAGTCCCATATCGGCTAACCGGCGCTGCATGCCCCAGCCGGCTCCGAGGGAGACAAGCTTTACCGTCTCTCCTCGGGATACCCGGCTCAGGTAACACCGTGATATATCCACCTGGATATTAACCGCTTCCTCCCGGCGCAGCGCCAGGTCATATCCCTTTACCCTGATTTCCACCGGATCACCCAGCGGGGCTACCCGTTGTACCTCTACCTCGGCTCCGGCAACCACGCCCATATCCATCAATCGGCGGCGTATCCCCTTGTCACCACCGACCCGGGTAATAATCCCTTTCTCCCGTGGCTCCAGGTCCCGGAGCGTTATAGCTTTCATCAATCCTTTTCCTTATAGAAATTATACCAAAGTACAGCCGATAAAGTCAAGGTATGCCTAATAATTATTTTAGATTATCCTTGTAATATTCTTGACATATCCTAATTTATGGTGTAAAATCATTGATGAAATAGTAGTTATTTCAACGAGGAGATATATTTGAGTCAGCGTACGACCGAAGAATACCTGGAGTCCATCGGCGCTCTGGAAGAAACCGAGAATCCAGTCAGCACCACTTCCATAGCGCAGAGCATGGGGATTTCACTGTCTTCTGTGAGTGAAATGGTCCGCCGATTATCCGAAAAAGGACTGGTGGAATATACGCCCTACGGCGGCGCCGCTCTGACCGGGGAAGGTAAAAAACGCTATCTCCGGTTGACCCGGCGACACCGCCTTTGGGAGGTATTCCTTAATAAATACCTGAGCATTGGCTGGGAAGATGTTTATACCCATGCCTGTATACTGGAACACGCCACAACCGACCTGGTAGCCGAAAAACTAGCCGAATTCCTGGGCAACCCGGATGTCTGCCCTCACGGTAATCCTATACCGGATAAAAACCTGAAAGGCGATAGCAGCTGGGGGACACCATTAACTAAACTTGAAGCCGGGCAATCGGCAAAGGTACTCAGTGTCATTAACGAACATAATACGGAATTCCTCCGGTATCTCACCAGCGTCGGGCTGGTCCCGGGAGCTACGTTTAAAGTCGTGGAAAAAGCCCCCTACGACGGCACGCTTACTATCGAAATAAATGATACTACCAAAGCCGTGGGCAATGAGGCCGCCTCTCTAATCACGGTCGAGACTGTTGAAAGTCAGTAAACGCCTGCCAGTCACCTGTATTTACCAGAGCCCGGGTACCAGGGCTTTTCTCTCCGCCGGATAATTAGTAAAATTGTCCCGGTACCAGGCGTGATGCGCCCTGGCCCTCGGGGCAAGATTAGCCATCGTCCAGACCGCAAAGGCCAGCCCCACCAGCGACCAGGTGGCCAACGCCCACCCGAACCATATCACCAGTTCACCGAAATAATTAGGGCAGGATATCCAGCGGTAAAATCCCTGATGGGCAACCTTATATCCCGATTCACCCGGCTGACGCAGGTTCCTCAGCGTCTGGTCCGACTGACGGTTAATGATATAGCCTGCAGCAAATAACACAACACCAGCGATAAACCTGGGGTCTGTGAGCCATTCATTAGCATAGCCGCCGGAGAAATGAAAGATATAACGTCCGTTCAGGTAGCCGTTCATTAGATTGAAAATAAAACCGAAACTCACCACCAGGAGCGGCATACGCTTTTCCCGACCCCGCAGGCTGAAGGGATAGATGAAAGCCCGGTGAAAGTAATGCAGTTCCCAGATAATCAGGAAGGCGATAGCGGTAACGGTGATACTCCCGCCCAGGGCAAAATAAACCCCAAAAAGCACCGGGGCCGGGGCTTCCATGAGTACCCAGCCTAGTTTGTTGCCCACGCTATAACCCCAGCCTTGCCGGGCGTGCCGACCGTAAGGGGCGGCGACGAAAAACAGCAGGATGAAGACGACTGCCGCCACGACGAACCAGCCGATAAGCAGACCATCGAAGATAGTTTTTTCGTTCATGTGGGCAGGCTGCTTTCTTTGATGATATTACCCGGCAGCTGGCCGTTATCCCGGAACCATGCTAATGTATCCCGGAGGCTTTCCGTAAAAGGCCTCGGCTGGTAACCCAGGTCCCGTGAAGCTTTTTCATGGCTCATATGCCGGTTGCTCTTTAATGCCTTCAGGGAGAAATTGGTATACAGCGGTCGTTGGCCGGCCATCTTGCTCCACAAGGCAACCAGCGGCACCCCCAGGTGGGCCAGCCAGAGCGGGACGGTTATCTCGGGCGGCGGCGTCCCGGTGATTTCCCGGACCATGCCGGCGATATCCTTCATTGATAACCAGTGCCCGGAGAGGAGATAGCCTTCCCCTGTAGCGGCGTTCTTCTCCGCGACCAGGGCGCCCTGCACGACGTCGCGAACGTCCACCCAGTCGTACCCCCCGGTTACCATCGCCGGCAGTTTATGGGTGGCCAGATCGATGATAGCTTCACCGAGGTAGGAAGGCTCGCAGTCGTAAGGCCCGACAACGGCGGTGGGATAAATAATCACGGCGTCCAGACCTTTCTCTATGCCTCTCCTCACTTCAATCTCCCCCAGCGCCTTGGATCGGTCATAGGGCGGACAGCCGGGAGAGTCGCTCAGGGGGCGTTCCTCATCAATCGGGGCGTCCAGCGGCTCCTGGTTCAGGGCATGAATGGAACTGAAATGGACCAGGCGTTTCACTCCATTCGCCAGGCAGGCTTCGACGACGTTCCTGGTACCGTTGACGTTAATCGCTTCCAGCCGAGGCCAGCCTTTCATTGACAGCGAAATACAGGCCGCCAGGTGATAAACAACCTCAGCGCCCCTGAAGATATCGCGCAGAGAATCCCGGTCACATATATCACCTTTGACTACTTCGGTATCAAGTCCGTTGATACCCTGATGGTGTACGTGTACCAGCGAGCGTGTTCGGCGACCGTTCTGAATTAAGGTACGCACCAGGTTGGCGCCGATGTGGCCTGATGCTCCGGTAACGACAACGGTCATATGCCACCAATTATACCATATCCGCAATTAACTTAACGTGGACATGCCGGTTTCGGGGTCCGTCGAACTCACCGAAGAAAACACCCTGCCAGGTCCCCAGCTTGAGTCGGCTGTTCTCAATAAACAATGTCTCGGAGTCGCCCAGTAACAACGCCTTGATATGCGCCGGCGAGTTCCCTTCCAGGTGGCGATATCTCCGGTGTTGCGGCACCATGACTTCCAGTTGCTCAGAAATATCGGTCACCACGCTGGGGTCGGCGTGTTCATTGACAGTAACCCCGGCGGTGGTGTGGGGCACGAAAACATAGCATAATCCGCTCTCCACCCCGCTATCGGCGATTATTTTGTTAATCCGGGAGGTTATATCCTGGAACTCGACCGTAGCCATTGTCTTTATGTCAACTGTATAAACCAACGCTTCCTCCGTAGTTTCCTTCTATCCTACACCCTGCTAACGCCACCGGCAACGTTTACCTTGACCGCCCTTAATAAACACGGTAAACTATAAATAGGAGAACTACGATGCCGTTATACGAATATATCTGCAGCGAATGTGATAATAAATTCGAGGTATTACGTCCCCTGAGCCAGGCCGAAGATGAGGCCTGTTGCCCCAAATGCCAGAAGTCGGCCAAGCGGGTAATGAGTACCGTGTCCGTTTTCAGCGCCACGCCCGGCGGCGTTCCCAAGACCGTACCCGGCAGCAGCGGCAGTTCCTGCTCCAGTTGCAGTTCCGGAAGCTGCAGCACCTGCGCTTCTTAAACATAGCCGGTATACCGCTCAACATCATTCTACCCCATAGAATAATCCAAACATTTCTCAACAACATACTTCTTACCTGTACTATATCCAAAAATGCGGGGATGCGATAAAAGTCGCAGACAGCCCCCGATACCCGGTTTACTCTTAAAACAGCGAGATAAATATGTTATCTCAATTTTCAGAGCAGAGGTGGCGTTGTGAAGAAAAAACAAATCATAGGAATAGCGGCTATATTGTTGGTTATTATCTCCATTAATATTGGGGTAGTCGCCTGCGGCCCGGAGAATATGGATATCCCGGAACTCGAAGCTACCGAGGTCAGGGAATACAAGGGTGAGAATCTTTCTTCCATCAATGACTTCCGGGAGAACTCCATCAAGGGTCCCCAGTACGTGGCTGCCGAAGACTATCAATTAGAGATAATGGGACTCGTTGCCAATCCGGTTGATTATTCCTACGACGAAGTTATCAATGACTTCGATAAATATAAAAAAGTCGTCCGCTTGGACTGCGTCGAGGGATGGTCGGTTAATCTCCTCTGGGAAGGCGTCCTGGTGAAAGATTTACTGGAAAAAGCCGGGCCTTTGCCGGAGGCGAACACGGTCATTTTCCACGCTTATGACGGCTATACGACCTCTTTCCCGATAGAATATATTATGAACAACGATATACTGATGGCCTACAAGATGAACGAGGTCACCCTGCCCCCAGAAAGGGGTTTCCCCTTCCAATTGGTAGCGGAAAGCAAGTGGGGCTATAAATGGATTAAATGGATAACCCGGATTGAGCTTTCCGACGACGCTGATTACGAAGGTTTCTGGGAAAGCCGCGGTTATTCTAATGATGCCAATCTTGGCAAGAGTTTCTTTGATTAATCATCGGCGGAAGCCATACGCGCTCTCAGCCGGGCAGCATTGCGGGGAGAGGCCAGCCAGAAAAGCAGTCCGGCTACGGCGTAGGATGCCAGGCTGATGAAGAAAGCAATTCTGTAGCTTCCGGCAATATCAAAAATAAACCCGCCCAGCCACGGTCCGATGGCGCCGCCGAAACCCGTTCCGGTAAGTAACAGGGCGGATATGGCTCCCACATTCCTGCCGTGGAAAATATCCGCCACGCTGACGATTATTGTCGGCGTAAAAATCCCGGTAGCGAATCCGGAGACGACGGCATAAGTATACAGCAGCCAGGACTGTGAATTATCCTGCACGGAAAGCAGCGCTACCATGGCTCCCATGGCCATTAACACCGCTATCGTCACTGTCTTTTCGCGTCCGATTGAATCGGATATCGAAGCGCAGAGTTGTCCGCCGATAGAAGCTAACCCGAACAGAGCGAACACCGAAGCCGCCAGTATACTGGTATATCCCACATCCACCGCGAATTTAATCTGGTGGGCGATTACCAGGTAATTGCCCGTTCCCCAGTAGCAAAACATGGAAAAGACCAGCAGCCAGATATTGGGTGTCCTTACGGCGCTGCCCAGTGTCCAGTCACGCTTTGTGGGTAGTTCGACCTCCTCGACAAGTGTCTCATCCGCCGGTTCATCGGTGCCGTACGCAACGAGCCTTTTGTCCTCAGGGCGGTAGTAGAAAAATATGAAATACAGTGGCAACAAGACCACCAGCAGGATACCGGCCATGACATAGAAGGAGGGACGCCATCCCCACTGGGAGATAACCGCCTCAACGATGACGCTGTGCACGAAGCTGAGACCTCCCCCAATCTGACCCAGACCGATAGCCAGTCCGCGTTTCTTACCGAACCAGTTCATCAGAGTGGGATTCAATACAGGTGTCCCACAAAAGGCAGTACCGATGGGTACCAGTACACCAAAGAGCAGATAAAAATGCCAGAGTTCTTCGGCGAAAGCGCAGGAAAACGTCGCCAGTGTAAGAACGATTATTCCGATGAAAACCACTCTCCTCGGCTTCCATCGGTCGACCAGGCTACCGGCAATCGGCGCTGTCAGGCCGTAGACAAGGATGTTCAGCGAGAGCATGATGGCGGTACTGCCACGAAACCAGTTAAATTCACCCAGGATAGGATCGAAGAACACCGAAAACGAATTCCTGATACCGTAGACCAGCATCATGCTGACCACCATCAGGCCGACGAGATACCAGCCGTAAAAAAAGCGGGGACGTGAAATCAAATAGCGGACCTTTCCAGCAAGATTATCAAGACTTTACGTGGATTAATATATCATACCATATACGGGGATTATTCGACTTTCTCTACACTGAAAGCAACCAGCCAGAAATGTCCCGTACATCCTTCAGGTAAACTCCGACCGATTTTCTCTTCAGCAAACTCTGCCGATATGACGCCACCACCCATCTGTACCCTATCCCCGACCTTCACCACCCCCTCACCGTGTTCATTCACCACCCAGATATCATCGCCTTCCATTTCCACTGTATAACCATAAGGCCAGAGGATAAGGTTGTCATGTACCCGCAGGCATCCATCATCAAGTACCAGTTCACCGGACAATTCCGCCATCAAACCCATCTCCTGGACTTCCTTCTGTACCGGGAAATATGGGGTGGGCAACGGGGTCTTTTCAGCGCAGGAAGACAACATCATCAGAGAAATCACCAGAACAATAGCGAATCCATCTGTCAAATAAAGAGGAATTTTTCTTCTCGTCATTTCAATTTACCTCCTCCCCTCTAACAGTGCTACTAAACCATAAAGTTAGCAACGAATACACTAATTATATTATACTTAGACAAGCAAACCGCAAACTCCCGGGAGGGTCGCCATCAACCAGGCCGAATCATCAAATATAACGGATATCAAACGGAGTAAATATTTCCGGTGGAGATACGTTGCGCTACCGGTGGGACTTCTCCTGCTTTCAGCAATCCTGGCAGTTTCCTTTTATAATACACTCCCGCCGGAGGTGGCTTACCATTTCACCGATGACCTGCCCGATAAATGGGTCAGCCGCGGCGCCATCATTGCCTGGCTGCTCTTTCCCCAGTTCTTCCTGGCCTTCATCGGGGTAGCCCTGAGCGGAATCGGGTCGATTATCAGCCGGAGATACGAGCTTTCAGACATCAGCCACATCAAGAGAATACTGACGGCGATGGGCAACATGGTAGCCCTCCCGCAGTTAATCCTTGTTTTTGCAATGCTGGATATTTTCCTTTACAATGCATACGAGATACGTCTTTTTCCGCTGTGGGTAATTATCCTGGCCGTGTTGTTAATCGGCACCATCGTTCTGGGCGTGTTCTTTCTACAAACCCTGAGACAATTCCGCAGATCAGACGTTAATAATATCCGGGAGTAATAAAATGGCTAACCAGGTACCGGGCAAACTCACCATGGAGAAACTCACCTCCCTCTGTCAGCGACGCGGTTTCATCTTCCCCAGCAGCGATATTTACGGCGGTCTGTCCGGCTGCTGGGACTACGGTCCCGTGGGAGTCGAACTCAAACGCAACGTCAAAGACGCCTGGTGGAGGAATATAGTCCAGGAGCGCGACGATATGCTCGGGGTGGACACCAGCATCCTGATGAATACGCAGGTATGGGAAGCCAGCGGACATATTTCCAGCTTTTCCGACCCTCTGGTGGAGTGCAAGCAATGCCACCTGCGCTGGAGAGCCGACGACCTCACCGGGGATAAGTGCCCTTCCTGCGGCGGCGAGCTAACCGCCGAGCGTATGTTCAATACTATGTTCAAGACATTCATCGGGCCGGTGGAAGAAGAGGCGGCCGTCATTTACCTGCGCCCGGAAACCGCCCAGGGGATGTTCGTGAACTTTCAGAACGCCGTTAATACCGGCCGCAAGCGCCTCCCCTTCGGCGTTGCTCAGCAAGGCAAGGCCTTCCGCAACGAGATAACCACCGGCAACTTCATCTTCCGCAGCCGGGAGTTCGAGATTATGGAATTCGAATATTTCGTAAAGCCGGGAACGGATAAGGAATGGTTCGACTACTGGGTGGAAGAGCGCTTCAACTGGTACGTCAAGCTGGGCATTAAAAAGGAAAACCTGGGACTGAATCCCCACCCCAAAGAACAACTGGCCCATTACGCCCGCGCCTGCACCGATATCACCTATAAATTTCCGCACGGTGAGTCGGAACTGGAGGGAATAGCCAACCGGGGCGATTTCGACCTCAAGCAGCATGCCGAGGCCAGCGGCAAGTCCATGGAATATTTCGATAACGAGACCAACGAACATTACATCCCCAATATCGTCGAGCCTTCGGTGGGAGTCGACCGGGCTATCCTGGCTTTCCTCTGCGATGCTTATGACGAGGAAATAGTCAATGATGAACTAAGGGTGCTGTTCCATCTCCACCCCGATATAGCCCCGGTCAAGGCGGCGGTACTGCCGCTGAGTCGTAAAGAGAACCTGGCGACACTGGCCAAAGATGTCCATGCCGGTCTGGGTTCCTGCTTCGTAACACAGTACGATGATACCCAGGCTATCGGGCGACGCTACCGCCGCCAGGACGAACTGGGCACTCCCTACTCCGTCACCATCGATTTCCAGTCGCTGGAAGACAACATGGCCACCATCCGCGAGCGTGACACGATGAACCAGATACGGGTTCCCATCCCGGCGCTGGCGGACACCTTGCAGGCCAAGCTAGCCGGCGAAGACCTCTTCGTGCTGCCGGAAGGCGGCCAAATCTGGAAACAGGAAAAATAACCGACAATAGTCAGTCAAAAATTTACTCCAGCGGGGTGTTCAAGAGGGGCGAAGCCCCTCTTATAAATCATTCCCCCTTCCCCGTGGAAGGGGGACACAGGGGGATGGGGATATAAACCAAGTTCCTACAATATACCCGAAAATGTTATAAGTAATATTAATAGAATGGTGATAAATCATGGCTAAAGGCCTCCCGGGCTATTTTGCACACGATAAATACAATATCACCCCCGAAGATATCTCCAGGCTGGTGCTGCACTGCCAACCGGAAGACATCCAGGAAAAGGTAATATTAACCCCCCTATGGAGCACAGAGGCATTCCTAGCAGATGTGGCAGATAGTATCGAGACCGTTGCCGAAGGTGATTTCGTACCCTGTGTTTATACAATCCACTATCAAAATCAGCTTATCACGCTGGTACGCTCCGGTATCGGGGCGCCCCAGGCGGGTGATGTCACCCTGGCGCTGGGCTGTACGCCCTGCCGCCGGCTGATATTTACCGGCTCTTTCGGAGGCCTGACCGTGGACCTGGCTATCGGCGATTTGTTCATCGTTACGGAGTCTATTGCCGGCGACGGTTATTCCAGCTACCTTAAAGAAGGCAACCTGTCTCCCAATGCTTTCCTGAAACCGGCCACACCCGATGCAATGCTCAACAGCCGACTCGAAGAACGCGCCGCTTCGCTGGCCGGTGAAAATGTTATATCACTTCACAAAGGCCGGGTATTCTCTTCTGATACCATCGTCGCGCAGTTTTTCCACCTGGACGAGATGCTAAACAAATACGGCTGCTCCGGCATTGAGATGGAAACGTCCGCAGTATTCAACTGCGCCAGGCTGGTGGGCATTCCCGCCACCGCCCTGCTGATAGTATCGGACGTAATACCTGCCCGGAAATCCTTGTTTTCGAGTCGCACGGAAGAGGAAAGAGAAAGATACAAAAACATCAAGAAATCAGTTTTAAGCAAGATAATCCTGGATACTCTCTGTGATGAGAACTTGAGCTAGCTAATGAAATACAAAGCGGTATTGTTCGATATATTCGGGACTCTTGTAGTTATCGAGGATATGGAAACCGAATTAAATGACTGGCTGGATTGTTTCTACGATTGTCTGAAACCCCACGGACTGGATATCGCCAGAGAGTCTTTTAATGAGTGGTGTTTCCATCATCTCAGGCAGGAACCGCCGCCGCCGGGTAAAGAGAATCTCACCATTTTCGAACGCCGGATACAGGCGGTCTGCTCCAGTGCCAGACTCCAGGTAAATCCCGCCGATATCAAGCAGACGGCCGTATCGCTATTGAAAGTCTGGAACGATTACGCGGTTCTCGACCCTGATTGCCATCCCCTGCTGCAGGAACTCGTCCCGAGCTGTACCCTCGGCATTATATCAAATTTCGACCATCCACCCTATATACACGGGGTTCTCCAAGACCATGACCTGAATAAGTACTTCAGCACCGTGGTGATTTCCGGTGATTACGATTTCAAGAAACCGGACCCGAGGATTTTCCACCTGGCACTCGATGAACTCGGGCTAAAACCGGAAGAGGCTATTTATATCGGAGACTCGGAGGAAGATATCGTAGGAGCGCGTGCCGCCGGGATTGAACCCATATTGATTCAAAGAGACATCGACCTGGACGGCGTACCGGTAGTTTTCAAGAAAGAATACGCCGAGAACGACGTGACAACCATCAGAAAACTGCCCGAAATCGTCAAAGTATTAGGGGAGTCAGCATGAAATACAAAGCGGTACTGTTCGACCTTTTCGGGACGCTAGTGGATAACTTCACCCACTCCGAATACGAGAGCGTCCTGGCGGAGATGGCTTTGGTTGTCAACGTCCCCCGGGCTGACTTCATCCGTATCTGGCGGGAGACCTTTATAGAGCGCAACATCGGCACTCACCCAACCCCGCAATACAGCCTGAATTATATCTGCAAACAGATGAATGTTAAAGTCACCGACGAACAAATAGAAAGCGCGACTGACATACGGCTGGGCTACACACTGCGTTCCCTGGAGCCGCGGTCTGATTCCATAGCCACCATCAAGCAATTACGGTCGGGAGGTTTCAAGACGGGAATCATCAGCGATTGTACCGGCGATATCCCCATGGTCTGGGAAAGGACTAAATTTACCGGGGTTTTCAATGTTACCGTTTTCTCCTGCGAGGTAAACACCAAGAAGCCCGACCCTAAAATATACCGCATCGCTACCGAAAGACTCGCAGTTACTCCGCGGGAATGTCTGTTCGTCGGGGACGGTGGCAGCGGAGAACTCACCGGAGCGCGGGAGGTAGGAATGTCACCGGTGCTGATTCGCGACCCGGACGAAGGTGAATATAATTTCACGGAGCGTGAATACGACTGGGAAGGCCCCCGGATTGATTACTTACGGGAAGTGCTGAATCTGGTAAAATAATCCTGAAGGGGAGATATGAACCAGGAGATATCCATCGGTATCATCGGTGATTACGATGAGAGTAGTCCCTCTCACCAGGCTACCAACCAGGCGTTGCGTCATGCCGCGGTCAAGACTTCCGTAATCGTAAATATCACCTGGCTGCCGACTCCCTCCTTCCTGGTTGACGATAGCCGGGAGCGCCTGGAACCTTTCGACGGTATCTGGATAAGCCCGGGCAGTCCCTACCGCAGCATGGCTGGCGCTATCAAGGGAATCCGCACCGCCCGGGAGATGAATATGCCCCTCATCGGCACCTGAAGCGGCTACCAGCACGCTCTGTTAGAGTATATGATGAATGTTACCGGTCAGCTGGAAGTGGGGCACCCGGAGTATGCCCCGGATATTTCAAGTCCGCTGTTCGTCCTGGCTACCTGCCCAGTGGAATCCCGACCGGAAGGAGCGCCCCGACTCTGGGGTAATCTGAAGATCAAGGTGCTGCCCGGATCAATGGCCCATCGCATCTACGGACAGATCGAAATTGAAGAACCTTATACCAGCAACTTTGAACTCAATCCCGATTACCGGGAAATCCTGGAAAAAAGCGGTGTTAAAATAAGCGGTGTAAATGAAGACGGGGCTGCCGGCATCGTCGAGTTTCCCGACCGTCCCTTCTATATCACTACCGGCTTTACACCCCAGCTAAGTTCCGGGGAGAATAACCCTCATCCCTTGATTACAGCCTACCTGAAAGCCGCCGGAGAATACCACCGGGAGGAAAAACCATGAAAATCATCCACTTTGCCGACCTCCACCTGGGGGTAGAAAACTACGGGAAAATCGACCCCGCCACCGGGCTTTCCTCGCGCCTGAATGATTTCCTGGCCGCCTTCGACCAGCTGGTAGATTACGCCCTGGATAACAAGGTGGACCTGGTGCTTTTCTGCGGCGACGCCTATAAAACACGCGAGCCCAGCCAGACCCAGCAGCGGGAGTTCGCCAGGAGAATAAACCGGCTGGCCACCAACGATATACCGGTGTTTCTGCTTACCGGAAACCACGACATGCCCAACGCCGTCGGGCGGGCCACGGCCACCGAAATTTTCGATACGCTGGCGGTAAAGAATGTCTATGTAGCCAACCGACCCGACATCCATACCATCGATACCGCCGGCGGTCCTGTCCAGGTTGTTTCTATCCCCTGGCTGCGGCGGAGTGCCCTACTCAACCGCGATGATATCAGGAACCTGACCCTCCCGGAGATAACCCTAAAATTACAAGAAACACTGACGAATATAATCGCCAGCCTGGTCGATAGACTCGACCCCAAACTCCCGGCTATCCTGGCGGCGCATGTCTGGGTAACCGGCTCGAAAGTCGGTTCGGAGAGCATGATGTCCATCGGGCAGGAGCATACCCTGCTTCTCAGCAACATCGCCCTGCCGGTCTTCGACTACGTAGCGCTGGGGCATATCCACAAGCAGCAGGTACTCTCGGAAAATCCGCCGGTGGTCTATTCCGGCAGCCTGGAACGGGTGGATTTCGGGGAGGAAAACGACGAAAAGGGATTCTACGTTATCGATATTAACTCCGGTGCCGGTGACGCCAGAAAGGTCTCCTACCAATTTCACCCGGTCAGTGTCCGCCGTTTTCTTACCGTTAACGTTAACCTGGAACCAGACGATATTAATCCAACCGCGACGCTGATGAACACCATAACGGCCCAGCAGGATAAAATAAAGGACGCCATCGTCAGACTAAATATCATGGTACCGGCACAGGCCGAGAACCGGGTAAGCGGCAGCGATATCCGCGAAGCGCTCAAGGAAGCGTCGTATTTCACGGTCGCCCAGGATATCCAGCGGGAAACCCGCCT
>DAOUER010000106.1:0-27809 GCA_034430375.1 Dehalococcoidales bacterium | reverse complement strand
GTGCAAGAGCTTATGAGAGAAAGGGCACCGGTAAAGGTGCACCCTAAGAGGGTCTCCAGCCCCTTCCTCCTCAGCGGTATTGCTTACTGCGGCTACTGCGGCAAAGCTCTAGTCGGTAAATACGCCAAGAGTGGCCAGTTCGCCTACTATGTATGCAGTACTCTCGACAAGAAAGGCAGCGGTTCATGCCAGGCTAAATACCTGAATGCAGATAAGTTCGAGGCTCTCGTAATTAGTAAGATAAGGGAGCATATTTTAACCAGGCAGAATCTGATACAACTAGTCAAGCTGGTCAACGAAGAGATGGACTCGACAACGAAGCTATATCATGATGAACTCAAGTCGATATCCGATGCGACAGTGGAGGTTAGTCATCGCCTTGAACGGCTCTATGATGCTATCGAGACAGGCAAAATGAATCTTGAGGAATTGGTGCCACGAATCCGCGAACTGCAGAGCGGTCAGGAACAGCTACAGGCGAGGAGAATTGAGATTGAGGCCCAGATGTCCGATAGGCGTGTTGAGCTAACTGACCTAGAAACCATATCTCACTACGTCGAAGATCTGCACGACCTCCTCCAAGAGGGATCATTAACAGAGAGAAGGGCCTTTATCCGGAGCTTTGTAAGAGAGGTCAAGGTGACCGGTGACGAAGCAGTCCTGACCTACTCAGTACCTCTCCTGCCGGAAAAAGTGGCTATTGAAAAAGAGGGAGTTCTACCTACCGTACGGTATGGTGGGCGGTACAGGACTTGAACCTGTGACCTCTTGCGTGTGAAGCAAGCACCTAATGTATATTACGGTACAGGTAACACTCCAACGCCTTCTCCAAAACTATATTCAATATCAAAAAACTAACGAGCACTCAAAAAAAACTTAATGTAGATTGGGCAGTAGAGGACTCGAACCTCTAACCTCTCGGATGTGAACCGAGTGCTCTAACCAACTGAGCTAACTGCCCCCGGATTATTCATTTTACCCCTAATACCCTGCTTTGTAAATGGGCTCCTGCGCTTGACATACCCTGTACCAACTCCATAAAGTAGAGATTAACAGGTATCTATTATTTGCTTTGTATCCGGTAAAAGCCGAAAGGGGAGAAATGAAGAAGATAACGGATAATATCTACGTAGAAAGCGAATTTAGTCGTTGCAATAACAATTATGTAATCACCTCGGAAGGTGTCGTGGTTATCGATACACCGATGATGCCGGCTGATGTTAAAAAGATGGTAGCCGAAACGGCGAAGTTCGGCCCGGTCCGCTATGTTATCAACGGCGAACCGCATGGCGACCATGTCTCCGGCAACTGCTATTATGGGGGAACGGTGGTCAGCCATGAGGGAACGCGGGAGATGATGCTGGACATGGATGTGGAAGACTTTAGAGAGCAGATGAAACGCATGGCCCCCGATAGTCCTCCGGTGGATAACGATTTCCGGTACCGCCTGCCGGAGATAACACTATCGGATAAAATGACTATATACCTGGGCGACCATACTTTTCACCTGATGCATATGCCGGGTCATACCCCCTATAACCTGGCGGTGCACGTCCCCGAGGAAAGAACGGTTTTCACCTCCGATAATGTCAACCTGGGTATGCCCATATTCTTCAACGCTATACCCGATAAGTGGTTGGAATCACTCAAGCGACTCGAAGAGCTGGATGTGGATATCGTGGTGCCGGGCCACGGCGAAGTCTGCGGCAAGGAATCCTTTTCCGAGATGAGGCGTAACATAAAAGACTGGGTGGATATGGTTTCCGGAACGATTGACCGCGGCTTGAGCATTGATGAAACAATCGAGGAAATACTGCGTGATGACCGCTTTAAAGGTGTTCCCAGCGAAGGCCCCCAGGCGATGTTTCTGCGGTCGAATGTTGAAGGACTTTTTAATATTTTGAAGAAATCAGTTTAGCGGTAGTGTGTGAATACCTCGCCGGTTAAACACTCCCGGGATACCCGCTTTCAACTTGAAAACAGGCTCAAAATATGGTAAAAAGGATTGATATCCGAAACTATTTTATTCCATAAATTATAGCTATAGGATATCAAGGAGGTCACTAACATTAACGATAATACTCATAGAGTTGTAGTTACCGGAATCGGGGCTATTAATCCCCTCGGTAAAGATATGAAAACAACCTGGGATAATCTCATCGCCGGAAAATCCGGCATAGATTATATTACCCTCTTTGATACCGAGAAAATGGCGACCAAATTTGCCGGCGAGGTCAGGGACTTTGAGCCGACCGACTATATAAACCGGAAGGACGCCCGGCGTATGGACCGTTTTGCCCAGCTGGCCGTGGTGGCCGGTTACCAGGCCGTTGAGGATTCGGGACTGACGATTGATAAAAGCAACCAGGATGATATCGGGGTATACGTCGGCAGCGGCATCGGCGGGCTGGGTACTCTTTTTGAGCAATCGAAGGTCCTTATTGAAAAAGGACCGGACCGGGTCAGCCCGTTCCTGGCTCCGATGATGATTGCGGATATAGCCGCCGCCCAGGTATCGATTGCCTTGGGTGCAAAAGGACCCAATTTCTGCACGACATCCGCCTGTTCCAGCGGTTCGGATGCTATCGGGCTGGCTTATGAGTTCATCAAGCGGGGCGGCGCCGAGGTTATGCTGGCCGGCGGTACCGAGGCGATAATAAATCCCCTGGGGATTACCGCCTTCAATTCGCTGCATGCCCTTTCTACCAGGAATGATGACCCGCCGAAAGCATCACGGCCTTTTGATTCTGAGCGTGATGGCTTTATTGTCAGCGAAGGGGCCGTGGTACTGGTACTGGAAAGTATGCAGCACGCTTTAAAGAGAAACGCCAATATCCTGGGGGAGATAATCGCTTATGCGGCTACTTCGGACTCGTTCCATGTCACCCAGCCGCTGGAGAGCGGAGAAGGCGCTGCCCGGGCGATGCTGAATGCCCTGAAAAACGGCGGTGTTAAACCGGAAGAAATAGACTATATCAATGCCCACGGCACGTCGACTCAGCTCAACGATTCCATGGAAACCAAGGCCATTAAGACGGCTTTCGGCGAATACGCTTATAAAGTACCGATAAGCTCTACCAAGTCAATGACCGGCCATCTTATCGGCTGCGCCGGGGCTATCGAACCGGCCATCTGTATGATGACCATCCTTAACGGGATAATTCCGCCGACCATTAATTATGAAAATCCTGACCCCAAGTGTGATCTTGATTACGTGCCCAATACGGCCCGTCCGGCAAAAGTTACCACGGCTTTGACCAATTCCTTCGGATTCGGTGGACACAATTCGGTACTGATACTGAAGAAATTCACCGAGGCATCGGCTTGAGTCATTTCCGCTGGAACCTTTTACCGCAACTCGAAGGTCATCGTTTAATCAATTCGGAATTTTCACCGCTGCTGGTGCAGCTCCTCTACAATCGCGGTGTGAAAAATCCTGAAGAATATCTGTCATTTCTGGCCAGTGACAGCAGCCTTCTCAGCGACCCGTTATTGCTGCCGGATGCCGCCAAAGCTGTGGCGCGGATTTACCAGGCGTTGCTCTCCGGCGAGAAAATAGCTGTTTACGGGGATTACGATGCCGATGGTATGACCGCGACGGCCGCTCTCGTGCTGGGTCTGCGAACCCTGGGGGGTGATGTCATTCCGTATATACCCCACCGGCAGACGGAAGGCCACGGACTGGCCATCGGCGCGTTGAAAACCCTCCGGGAGGAGGGAGTCAGCCTGGTTATCACCGTCGATTGCGGCGTGACCGACGTTCTACAGGTCAGGAAAGCCGGCAAGATGGGCCTGGACGTTATCATCACCGACCATCACACCCCCCTGGATGAAATACCGGAGGCTATCGCCGTGGTCAATCCCAAGCTTACCGATTCCGCATATCCGTTTTCACAGCTGGCCGGTGTGGGAGTGGCTTTTAAAGTATTGCAGGCCCTCTTTCGCAGTCTCGGCAAGGACGACCGCCTGGAATGGCTACTGGATTTAGTGGCTATCGGCACTATCGCTGATATGTCTCCGCCGCTGGCGGAAAACCGCTATCTTATCATCGAAGGATTGAAACGGATTAATGAAAATCCTCGAATCGGCATCAGTGAACTGCTCAAGCAAACGCGTCTCGAACCCGGCAGTCTTGACTCCGATAGCATCTCCTGGATAATCGGTCCCTGCCTGAATGCCGCCGGAAGAATGGCCGACGGACTGACGGGATATAAACTGCTGGTAACCGAATCACCCCGGGAAGCCGCCGAACTGGCTGCTTGGTTGGCCAATAAAAACCGGGAACGTCAGGAAATGACCACCAGGATACTCGATATGGCCCGTCGGCAGGTACAGGAAGGCGGACTGCAGCCTATGCTGATAGTCGCCGGCAAAGAGTATCCCATCGGCATTGCCGGGTTGGTAGCCGGCCGCCTGGCGGAAGAGTTCTACCGTCCGTCTATCGTCATCCATACCACCGATACGCAGAGTCATGCCAGCTGCCGCAGTATACCGGAATTCAATATGATTGCCGCCCTGAACGGGTTCAGCTATCTCTTATCCCGATTCGGCGGGCACTCCCAGGCAGCCGGCTTCACCATGTCCACCTCAAAGCTACCCGAACTTCAAGACGGATTAATCGACCTGGCTACGGAGCAATTGAAAGATGTCGAGTTGATGCCCCATCTGAATATAGACACCCGGGTGCACTTAAGCGAGCTGGTGGGCGACGCTTTTGCGTCCATCCAATCATTGTCTCCCTATGGAATCGGCAATCCTGTTCCCCTGTTCTTGAGCGAGGACGTACAGGTACTGAATAAACGTACCATGGGGAAAAAAGGCGAACATCTCAGATTGAAACTGCGGCAGGACGATGCGGTATGGGACGGGGTGGCTTTCCGGTTGAGCAGCCACCAGGATGAATTAACATCGAATCTGGATATGGTCTATAATGTGGAAGTGGACAACTGGAATGGCAGGAACCAGCTGAGGTTGAACCTTCTCGATTTCAAGCGGAGCGCCTGAAAGGAGAAATTGCTATGAAGAATCCCAACGGGCCTTATCCCGGCCGGCAGATTTTCCTCGGTATTACCGAAAAGGGTAATCCGGCTTTCGCTTATGTAGTGACCGGGCGCAGTCCGGGGAGCCGGGAGAGAAAAGCGACGCAGAGGGGGCAAGGTATTGTCATGGGTCCGCTGGGCGACGTGCCTTACGACCCCCTCCGGCACTATACCGCCGTGAAGTGTGATAACAACATCGGCCTCATGGTCGTGACCAACGGCATCCAGACCGAGGCCATCTTCGAGACATACAAGTTGCTATTTCACGTGGCTTCTACGCCGACCAAAGGCTATCTGAAAAAGATTATGGACGGTGCCAATTACGAGCCGGACAGTCTGAAAACACCGCGTATTGCCGGGGTTATTACCAGTCCTGCCGGAAAAACCGGGCCGGCCTATATTGTTGCTATTAAGACGGCCGCCGATCCGGCTACTGCCTGGAAAGTACAGCCGGCGCCGGGCACATTGATTGGTATCTCTACATATAACGGCAACATGGAAAATCCGGAGGCTTTCAATATCGAGGAAGGTCTGCCGGTGGTGGTGTTCGATGTGGAAAAGCCGGAGGAAATCGCCGGATTTATATACGATATATCCGCCGAAACGAATCAGGGGGATGATATCCGGGTATGCACCGTCGGCGGGGTGCGGTCGGACGACAACGTGACCTGGCAAACGGCGATAATCAACCGGCACAAGGATTAAGCAGACCTATCGCTTATTTACTCTGTTTCTGCCGCACGACCCCGTAGGCTATCAGGGCAAAAGGGCCGCCGAACAGGGCCGCCACGCGCCAGAAAAAGGGGCTGATCTTCTTGTAGGCCGAATCTATTGATATTACCAGGAAACACCCGAGCCAGATAATGAGGAACAGAATACTCCAATCTTCCATGCTACCTCCTCATTCGCTAAAAATGTCTTCGTCCCGCTTAATCCACCGCGTCTTAAAGGCCATTATGGTGATGGTAATTATCAGTACGACTATCGATATAAGCTGGGCTTCATGCAGGCCGAAGAGCAGTTCTTTGTTGTCGCGGATAAAATCTATACCCAGTCGCCAGCCGGCGTAGAGGGTGAGGTATATCAGGAATAATGAGCCGTTGGGGCGGAGCCGCTTCCTCAGTAAAAGCAGCACGCCGAAAATAATCAGGTTAACGAAAATCTCGTAAATCTGGGTGGGATGTACCGACTGTATCATCGCACCGTGACTCGGATCGGTGTAGGTAACCGCCCAGGGCAGGTCGCAGACTTTTCCATAGCAGCAGCCGTTTAGTGTGCAGCCGACGCGGCCGATAGCTTGGGCCAGGATAATGCCCGGCGCCAGCATATCGGTCAGGTAGCCGTAGTTTATTTTGCTTATCCGACTGTAAATCCAGACGCCCAGCGCCGCTCCCAGTACCGCGCCGTAGATGGTCAGTCCCGAGCCGCCGATTATCTCCCCAGGATTGTCCATAAAGTAATCCCAGTAGTCGATGACGTGCAGCAGCCGGGAAAATATATAGCCGGAAGGAATCCCCACGATAGCGATGTTGATGATGGTGTTGTAAGAGATTTTAGGGTCTTTTCTCGCCCACAGCAATGCCCAGGTCACCAGCGTTATCACCGCCAGGGCTACCATAATGCCGTACCAGCGGACACCGAATGAACCGATGGTAAAAGCTACCGGGTCAATACCTATTTCGATGGTTCACCTCCGGATTATCAGGAGCATAAAGCCTCCACGAAGGCTTTTGCTTCAAAGCTTACCATATCCTCCAGTCCTTCGCCAACCCCGATGAGCTGGATGGGAACCGATAGTTCATCGCAAATCGCCAGGACAATGCCTCCCTTGGCGGTGCCGTCCAGCTTGGCGAGGAAAATACCGGTCACGCCGACGGCCTCGGTAAAGTACCGGGCCTGACTCAGGCCGTTCTGCCCGGTGGTGGCATCCAGTACCAGGATAACCTCGTGAGGGGCCGTCTCATCCAGTTTGGTCACCACCCGCCGGACCTTTTTCAGCTCCTCCATGAGATTGTACTTGGTGTGGAGTCGTCCGGCCGTATCTATCATGACGACATCGATATTACGACTCCTGGCGGCCTGCAAGGCGTCGTAGGCTACCGCCCCGGGGTCGGCGCCCGGCTGGTGGGCGATAACGTCCACACCCGCCCTTTCACCCTGTTTCTTGAGCTGGTCGATAGCGGCCGCCCGGAAGGTATCCGCGGCGGCGAGTAAAACACTCTTGCCTTCCTTTTTTAATGCGTAAGCCAGCTTGGCGATGGAGGTCGTTTTACCGCTACCGTTGACACCCGCCAGAAGAATTACTTTCGGTGATGGAGTACCAGCCTTTTCACGGGGAGGAATATCCAGGATTTTCACCATTTCTTCCTGGAGCAAAGCACTAACCCGCGAGCCTTCGAGTTTTTCCTCAGAAACTTTCTTCTTGACTGTTTCAATGAGTTTAGTAGTGGTGGCCACCCCCACATCGGCGGAAATGAGCAGTTCCTCCAGTTCGTCCCAGACTTCATCGTCGATTGTCTGGCGGTCGAAAAGGCCCATCGCCTTCCCGAACCAGGTATCGTGGGTGCGCTTTAAAGCTTTCCGGAAAATGTTAATCGGTCTCTCCTCCACGATTGTTATTATTATTAGTATAAGATACTTGGGCTGGTATTGGAAACAGCGTTAGCATTTTTCTTTTTCGCCGCCCACCCGCCCTAGAAAGAAAGAGGGGGCTTCGTCCCCTCTCGGACTCAGCCACGGTTGTAATAAAACGTCCATTCTGATATTGTTTTTGTGTATATCTTGAATAAGGCAGAACTGATGTCCGGCAAGAAAAAAGAAGAGTGGCAGAAGGATAAATACGAACCTGCGGTTCGGAAATCACCGGAGCGACGGCCCGATTTTAAGTTGACCTCGGGTATTGAGATAGAGCCTTTATATACCGCCGAAGATATCCAGGATATCAATCTTGAAGAATCGGTGGGATATCCGGGGGAGCATCCCTACGGGCGGGGCATTCAACCCACGATGTACCGCGGCCGACTCTGGACGATGCGGCAATATTCCGGCTTCGCTTCCGCCGCAGAGTCAAACCGCCGTTACCGTTACCTCCTGGAGCAGGGCCAGACCGGACTTAGCGTAGCTTTCGATTTGCCCACGCAAATCGGCTACGACTCCGACCATCCGCTGGCGCGGGGTGAGGTGGGTAAGGTAGGCGTACCTATCGATACTTTACGTGATATGGAGGCGCTTTTCCGGGATATTCCGCTGGATAAGGTCAGCACTTCCATGACGATTAACGCCACCGCCCCCATCCTGCTGGTGATGTATGTTGCCCTGGCCCGGAAGCAAGGCGTGGAGCTTTCTGCCCTGAACGGCACTATCCAGAACGATATACTTAAAGAATACATCGCCCGCGGCACCTATATCTATCCTCCCACCCCCTCGATGAGGCTGACGACGGATATTTTCGAGTATTGCCGGGAGCAGCTGCCGCGCTGGAATACCATCAGTATCAGCGGCTATCACATCCGGGAAGCCGGCGCCACGGCGGTGCAGGAGATAGCCTTTACCCTGGCTAACGGCATCGCCTATGTCCAGGCGGCCATCGACCGCGGACTGGACGTAGACGAGTTTGCCGGGCGTCTTTCCTTCTTCTTTGACGCCCATAACAACCTGCTGGAGGAAATCGCCAAGTTCCGGGCCGCCCGGATTCTCTGGGCGAAGATAATGAAAGAAAGATTCCAGGCTAAAGACCCGAGGAGCTGGATGCTGCGCTTTCACACACAGACGGCCGGCTCCTCGCTGACGGCCCAGCAGCCCTATAACAATATCGTCCGGGTAACCCTGCAGGCCCTGGCGGCGGTCCTCGGCGGGACGCAGTCTTTGCACACCAACTCCTATGACGAAGCCTATGCCACGCCCTCTGAGGAAGCGGTTACCACGGCTTTACGCACCCAGCAGATTCTCGCCCATGAAAGCGGCGTCGCCGATTCCATCGACCCGTTGGGGGGTGCCTGGATGGTGGAGAAACTTACCGGCGATGTCATGGCGGCGGCCGAGGAATATATCGAGAAAATAGACTCCCGGGGTGGGGCGCTGGTGGCTATAGAAAATGGATATCCACAAAGGGAAATCCAGGAAAGCGCCTACCGCTATCAGAAAGAGGTGGAAGCCGGGGATAGGGTAGTGGTGGGCGTTAACAAATACGATACACCTTATGCCGGACTGAAAAGCCTGGTGAAAGTCAGCGCCGAGGAAGCGAAAAAGCAGGTAGCCGGGCTCCAAAAGGTGAAAAAGGAACGGGATGTCGCCGCAGTCAAGGCGTCACTGGAAAATCTGCGTAGGGCAGCCCTGGGCGCCGAAAATACTATGCCCGCTTTCTTGGAATGCGTGGCAGCCTACGCCACGGTGGGGGAAATCAGCGATACCCTCCGGGAAGTGTTCGGGGTACAGCGGGAATACCTGGTTATCTAAAATCCGGGGAAAAGCTATGATAAAAAGAGTCCATCATATCGGCATCGCCGTTAAGAACCTTAAAGAAAGCGCGGCGTTATTTGAGAGTCTGTTGGGAGTCAAACCGCACATTGAGAACGCCCCCTCCCAGAAGGTAAACGAGGCGGTTTTCGAGGTTGGTGACGGTATGGAAATCGACCTCCTGGAGCCCACCGGCCCCGACAGTACCGTAGCGAGGTTCCTGGAAAGCCGGGGCGAGGGTATTCACCATATCGCCCTGGAGGTAGACGATATAAACAGCGAGTTGAAGAACCTGGAGAAAAAGGGATTTACACTCATCGATGAGGTGGGTAGAGAAGGTGTGGCCGGGCAAATCGGTTTCCTCCACCCCAAATCGGTGAACGGTGTCCTGGTGGAACTCCTGCAGCCGCGAGAGGGGAAATAACAAATCATGAACCCGAAAAAGATAAGGGTGCTTATCGCCAAGCCGGGGCTTGATGGTCACGACCGCGGTGCCAAGGTGGTGGCGCGGGCTCTGCGTGATGCCGGCATGGAGGTGATTTACACCGGGATACGCCAGACGCCGGAGATGATTGTGGCGGCGGCTCTCCAGGAGGATGTGAACGTTATCGGGTTGAGCTGCCTGTCCGGGGCGCACCTGGAGCTTTTTACTGAAGTCATGGCCGGGCTGCAGCAAAAAGAGATGCAGGACGTTATCGTCGTGGCCGGGGGTATCATCCCCGAGGACGATGTCCCCGCCCTGGAGGAAATGGGCGTCAAAGCCGTCTTCGGGCCCGGTATGCCCACGACGGAAATCGCGGATGCTATTAAAAAGCTGGTGGTGGGAGAATAATATATTTTTTATGGGCGTTACTACTTTACAGCACATAGCCATAGGCCAGGAAGTTCGCATTTCAATAGAACTCATCCAAGCGGGTTTGGGTCAGCTTCAGAAAATTGACGGAGCTAATGATTTCTATCATTTACCTATACTTAGTCTGGCGAGTGGATTCGAACGCTTGATGAAGACTGTAATATGTTTTCACGTCCTTCATATGACTGCTGATTATCCCACTGAATCTCCGTGGCCTAGCAGTAAAAAAGGACACGATTTAGAATATCTTTTGGATAAAATAACAAGTAAGTGTTTCAGCAATGATTATTTAAAATTAGCTTGTGCTCAAGTGGATCTTAAATATCTTTGTGACGATGTTCTTTTAAAGAATGCAATTAGAATATTATCACAGTTCGGAATGGACAATCGCTATTATTATTTGAATATCGTTTTGAATCGAGCTAACACCGTATCATCTATGGAAAGCCAGTGGATGCAGCTTGAACTCGATATTTTGTCAAGGAAAAAGGATTGGCAGTGTAAGTTAGAATTAGTTGACATAAATGATAACTTCAGAGAAATATATGAAGAAATTGTAGTCATGTTTGAGAAGTTTGCGCGTGCCTTAACGCGGTTATTTACATTAGGGGAACTAGGAGATGAAGCTAAACGTTGTACTGGATATATCTATCCCTTCTTATCTCTGCGTGATGACCAGCTTGGTAACAAAGCATACTATGAGTAGCAAATAATTACATAATCCCCACCCTTTCCGTAACGTTACTTTTGTCACTGACATCCTTGATAATCATGTTATTATTAGCACTAGACAATTACGACGATGGTATAAAAGGAGGATGATTATGGCGGATACCAAAGCCAATCTCGAGGAAGCTTTTGCCGGAGAAAGCCAGGCCAACCGTAAGTACCTCTTCTTTTCAGAAAAGGCCGATGAAACCGGCAACAAGCAGGTAGCCCGATTGTTCCGAGCCGCCGCCGAGGCGGAGACCGTCCATGCCCGCAATCACCTGAGAGTACTGGGTGAAATAAAGTCGGATAAAGAGAACCTCCAGGCCGCCGTCGGCGGTGAGAATTATGAGTTTACCGAGATGTACCCCGAATTCATCGAGAAGGCGAAAGCCGAAGGTAACCAGAAAGCCGAGAACAGCTTCGACCTGGCTAATAAGGTGGAGAAGATTCACCACAGGCTTTTCGGGGCGGCCCTGAAAGACCTGGAAGCAGGTAAGGTTTTTAAGGGTGAGCCTTACTACGTGTGTCAGGTCTGCGGTAATACCGTCGAAGGCGAAGCCCCGGAAAGGTGCCCGGTATGCGGCGCGCCTCGAAGCCGATTCGAGAAAGTCGACTAATCGTATTTTATGATATTGTTATTGAGCCCCGACGTTTGTCGGGGCTTTTTCTTTTCGTCGTCCTGGCTGAAAAGTTATGACTATAATAGAAATACTCACCTGGCAGATATCTGTCCGCCGGGGCGGTATTTGACTATTATTTGGATATGCCATAGATTATAATAGATATGACAATGTACGCTCAAAAGGAGGGTAGTGGATTATGGAATGGGGAATGGCTAACCGTCTGGCACAACTAATTCCAGGCGACGGAAAGTGTCTATTCATGCCAATAGACCACGGATATTTTCAGGGCCCGACCCGGAAACTGGAAGAGCCGGGTAAAACCCTGGAGCCGATAATGCCCTACGCCGACGCCGTATTCGTTACCCGGGGTGTGCTGCGTTCGGCGATTAACCCGGCGAACACCAAGCCTATTATTCTCCGGGTATCCGGAGGTACCAGTATGGTCGGGGCCGACCTCGCCAACGAGGGCATTACTACCGATATCGAGGATGTTATCCGTCTGAACGCCATGGCGATGGGCATCTCCATCTTTGTCGGCACCGACTACGAGAAAGAATCGTTATTAAATCTGGCTACCCTGGTGAACGAAGGTGAAAAGTACGGCATTCCCGTGATGGCGGTAACCGCCGTGGGCAAAGAACTGGAGAAGCGGGACGCCCGTTATCTGGCCCTGTGCAGTCGTATCGCCGCCGAACTGGGTGCCAGGATTGTCAAGACCTACTGGTGTGAAGGATTTGAAAAGGTGGTCAACGGCTGTCCCGTTCCGGTGGTCATGGCCGGTGGGCCACGCACGGAAACCGAACTCGAGGTTTTCGAGTTCGTTCACGACGGTATGCAGAAGGGAGCTATCGGCGTCAACCTGGGAAGGAATGTCTGGCAGAATGAGCACCCGGTAGCTGCCATAAAAGCGATTCGGGCCATTGTCCACGATAACGCCACGCCGAAACAGGCGCAGGAAATTTACGATACGGTGAAAAATGAATAAACCGACGGGCAATAAGATGCGCGTCGCCAGCTGGTACAACAACCGGGATGTTCGGGTTGAAGAGATGCCCGTACCGGACATCGGTCCCGGTGAACTGCTGGTGAAAGTTATGGCCAGCGGTATCTGCGGCAGCGACGTTATGGAGTGGTACCGGCTGGACCGGGCGCCGCTGGTGCTGGGACATGAAGTATCCGGTCGGGTAGTTGAGGTAGGGGGGGGTGTAGAGCGGTATAAAACCGGCGACCGGGTTGTTATCGCCCACCATGTGCCTTGCAATACCTGTTATTATTGCCGGAACGGAAATCCCACCGTCTGCGATACTTTGCGTAGGACTAATATCGACCCCGGCGGTTTCGCTGAATATATCCGCCTGCCGGTGATAAACGTCGACCGCGGTGTGTTTATCCTGCCGGATGACCTCTCGTATGAAAACGCTACCTTTGTCGAACCGCTGGCCTGTGTCCTGCGCGGGCAGAAGAGAGCGGATTTACAGCCCGGCCAGACCGTGCTGGTTATCGGCAGCGGTATCTCCGGACTGCTCCATATCAAACTGGCCAAGGCCCTCGGTTCCGGCCGGATAACAGCTACGGACGTCAGCAGCTATCGGCTTGAAGCCGCCGCGAGGTTCGGGGCTGATGCCGTGTTTCACGCCGATGAATACTCACCGGATAGGTTGCGGGAGATAAACAATAATTTCCTTGCCGATCTGGTGATTGTATGCACCGGGGCGGTCTCGGCCGTTCAGCAGGCGCTGGCATCGGTCGAACGCGGCGGCACCGTTCTCTTTTTTGCACCCACCGATCCGGGTGCTATCATCCCCCTGTCGGTAAGCGATATTTTCTGGCGGACGGATATCACCCTGACCACGTCGTATGCCGGCAGTCCCGCCGATTATCAAACGGCCCTGGAGCTCATCCACGCCGGACGGGTGGCGGTATCGGATATGATTACCCACCGTCTCAGCCTTGAGGAGACGGGGCAAGGTTTTTCATTGGTGGCCGGGGCGCAGGATTCCCTTAAGGTAATAATCGAACCGAACAGATAATATCGGTTCCGTTACGGGCTTGACAGCCAGGTTTCTATTTGTTAGATTAGGGATATTCGGGCTGGGTTAAGAATCCAGCCTTTTTTCTTAAGGGAAATTTTTACTAAGGGTTTGAAAATGGATATTGAATACGGGGCCGTGGTGACGGATAAGAACGGTAAAAAACTGGGTAAGGTTGACTATATAATCATGGATAGCTGGTCCGGAGAGCCGCGGAAATTTATGGTGCGTCGCCGGGAAGAGGACGATGCGGCCTTTTTTACCCCCGCGCAGGTTGCTAAAGTAACGAAGAATAAAGTAACGTTGAATATTAGCGCTGAAGAAATTGAACAGACATAATTTATTAAAATAAATAAGGAGGCGGCGAATTGATAGAAATAGAATGTCCCGATTGCGAATCTATCGGGAAGATGTCTCTGGCGCAGACCCTCTATGAAGGCCCCTACCGCTGCTGGAAATGCCGTAGCCTTTTTCAAATCGTCCTGGCTAATGATAAACTACAATCAATCAAACCCATCACCGAAGAGGAATTAGAAGCCTGGCAGGAACTACAGAAGCTTACCAGGCGGGATTCCGGCGACGACTAGAGAACAAGCATAATATTCCCCGGCAACCAGGCTTTCCTGGTATATTTCCCAAAATCTTTGATGACCGACCGGTTCGGGTTTGGTGGACGCGAACGACTTTTAATTGATACAATGATTAAACGCGTTGAATACCCGTAAGGAGCATTACATGCATTTATCATCTGCCGAACCGATTTTTGAAAACCGCTATGATGCCGGCCGTCAGCTGGCCTCCAATCTGGTGGAATATTACCAGAAGCCGGTGATTGTGCTGGGTATTCCCAACGGCGGAGTAGCCGTAGCGCTCAGTATCGCCCTTTCTTTGGATGTCGACCTCGACCTGGTGATATCGCGCAAGATACCGCTTCCCCTGAGTCCGGAAGGCGGCTTTGGTTCGGTTACCGATGACGGCACGATTATCTTTAACGAAGACGCGGTGAAAAAAGCCGGTCTCAGCCAGCCGCAGATTAACTACCAGGTAAGCCGGGTCAGGGCGGATATACGTGACAGGAGCCTGTTGTATCATAAAGACCGTCCGCCGCTCACCGTCAGCGGTAAAACGGTGATAATCGTTGACGACGGGCTGGCTTCGGGTTATACAATGAGAGCCGCTATAGAGTCGTTACGCCACCGTAAACCGGAGAAGATAATCGCCGCGGTACCGGTGGGCCCGCAACCGGTGGTTGAAGAGTTAAAAAGAGTGGCTGATAAGGTGGTTACCTGCGCCGTGGGTACTTCACCGCAGTTTTACCTTTCGGATTATTATCGGTACTGGCACGAAATAACCGATGATGAAGTCCTCCAGTGCTTGCGGGAATGGCGGATGAGGAAGTTCGGTCCGAAAATAGACCGGTCGGAAAAGACACAATTCGCGGAATCTTAACGTTTCGGTAGCTGTCGGTGCGGATACCCGCCGGATCTAACACTGGTTGGTGTTGATAAACTCTTCGATTTCTTCCCGCCTGAAGCGGCGGTCGCGCCGAAGCCCGAACCGGCAAACTTTCAGCTGACCACAATCACTCCACTGTCTTACTGTATTGGGGTGTACGTGTAAAATGCTGGCTACCTCCGATACGGTTAATAATCCGTTCATCGGGTTCTCATTCTTACGGTTATCCTTTGACATCCTCTCCCCCCGGCCATGTGGAACCGTAGCATATCATATCTTACATGAAGTTAACACTAATTAACAATATGGCGGATATGTAGAATCTGTGGGGGTAGACCCTCATATATTATATTTACTTGTTATTTTTTCTATCAAGTTATGGATACTTTAAAATTGGAATTTAATTCCAGAGGTAATGTTAAGTTATGTATATTTGTTAACCTTGACAGGCTATTTGCTGTGGCATAGGATACTTTACACAACGTAATATTTCTGGCTGGTAACACGGATTTTCAGCGGTAAATAATCCGGAAACGGATTAGATATAACCAGGTCGTTGCGCGTGTTGGGGGGTGTTGAGCCGCCGTCCCGGAGTGGTCACTTAGACAGCGGGGAGCCAGTAGTGAAACCGACCCATTGGGGTCGGTTTTTTTATTTGTATAAACAAGGAAGGGGGTGATTATCATAGGAGAGTATAACTGATTGTTCCCCAACAGCAAGGGATAAAAAGGCTGACGCTCGGGAAAGACCGATTTATATATTTAGTTATAAAGGAGGGAAAAAAGTGAAAAAGAAATTATTCTATATTTCATTCGCACTTGTCCTATTACTTGCCCTGATACTGGCGCCGGCAACACCAGCCGTAGCAAATACATTGGCATCTTCTCAGATGATTTTTAATGGAGCATTAACCTATGAAGGTGGCGGGGTATACACCGGTACAATTGATATGACCAAGGGCACCTATTATGCGCTAGGTGGTCCGGGAGAAGAAATATACAACGGTACTGATGTTGAAGCTGATCAGGGTGGTTTTGATGTATATGCCAAGACCGGCGCTAATGCCTATTATGATAGCGCTTTACAGGGTGTGATTGGCAGCGACCACGACGCCTATTCCGAGGGTGGTGGCTGGGGTTCATTTTATAATCCTGATTGCGCCGATTGGCAAAACTACCACCTGACACTCACCGCTGATAGTTGGGCTCTCATACATAACTCTACCACTAACGCTGAGGATGAAGGTGGCGTACCGATGTCGGGGACTATGGACTGGACTGCCGGGTATGCTGCGGAAACTGATACCGGTGCTTATTTTGGTAGTGGCTACGGAACGCCGGCTAACCTGGGTTGGGCAGCGACTCATGGTGGCGGTGCGGGAACCTGGGACATGGACTGGAGCTGGGGCAGCGAGGTAATTCCGTTGCAGTTCCCCGGATTTGATGTAAGTATAACCGGAACTACCGGGGATTACACGGTCACCTTGACACCTGCCGCCGCTGGTACGACAAACCTCACAATTGAAGTGCCGGATATCGTTGCTATCTCGGTAGACCCAACCACTATCGATTACGGTACTCTAATCCCGGGGCAGACTTCCGACCCTCATGACATAGATGTTACCAATGTTGGTACTCATGAAGTGAATGTAAGTGCAGCAGTGAGTGGTACAACAGATGATCTTTTCTACGATAATCTGGAGTTGAAAAATTACACTACTAACATTCCAAACTGGGGTGAAGCAGGTCCTCACACCTGGCCTGACGTAATAACTGGGCTGATGATGGATGAATTTGAGACGCTCAGAACTAAAATAACTGTACCATCATCCTACCCACCGGATGGTATTGAGACGGCACAACTTACTTTTACGGCAACACCCGTACCATAAATTATCTGAATAGTGGGGGAGTTGTATAATATTGGCAAAACACTCCCCCGCTTTCTCCTATGTGAGGAAAACATGAAGAGACTCGTTATAATATCAGTCGTTATCATTCTGGCGCTGGCTGTTGCCGCTCCGACGCTGGCGGCCAGCCTGGGCATCAGCCCCAGCCACCTAGAGCTTGAAGTCCCCGGCGACGGCAGTATCACGGCCGATTTGCAGGTGCACTATTTCAGCGGCGACGTTCAGGTAAGCCTGGTGGATATACCCCTGCGGGTAGAGCCGGAGGTACTGCACGTGGATGCTCTGGCGGAGCCCGAAGATGTACAGGTGACCATCTACGGCGATGAGTCGCTCGGCTCGCAGGTTTACGAAGGATTTATTAATTTCAAAGGTATGAGCGGTGAGATGATAGCCATCGCCGTGCAGGTCAGGGCTAAAATCACCAACATCGTCGAAGGCCAGCCGCTTCCCACGGCCCCGGAGCCGGAGTCAGGGACCCTGGCGGAAAGCACCGGCGAAAGTGAAGACTTGATAGCCGCATCCTCAGCCCCGCCGCCGGCGGAAGAATCCGATTCATCGTCATTCCTGGGCGGTATAGAAGGCCTGTCCACTAACCTGGTAATCATCATCGCCGCCGCCGTGGTATTTATAGGTCTGATAATACTCGCCATAAGCATGGCATCCAGGAGGAAAAGACGGTACTACTAAAGACTCGCGGGATTATTATAGCTGTCCTGCTGTGCCTGTTGATGGCGGCGTTAAGCCCCAATTACATCAAAGCCGATGAGGATTCGGCCAGCGTAACCCTCACGGTGAACGTTGTTTCGGACCCGGTTGTTTATACACTCAGCGTTATCGGGGTAGGCACAACTACAGCCACCCTGCGCGGCTGGCTGGCCGATTTGGGAACGGCGTCATCGGTACAGGTCAGCTTCGGCTGGGATACAGTTTCCCACGCCGGAGACCCGGTTGCCTACGCCAACTGGACGGCGCCACAGGTTAAAAAGAAAAGGGGCTTTTTTCAAACACGTATCTATGGTCTATCCCCTTGTACCACCTATTATTTCCGGGCTGTGGCTGTAGGCGACACTACAGTTTACGGTGCGGAATATTGTTTCAGAACTCACACCGTATGGCACTCGTGGTGGGGATGGTGGTACTGGTACTGGTATTTCTATTGAAGATAATCAGAGGTTAACCTTGCTGTTCAAGTATATCGGTTAAAAGTCGCCAGGAGTAGCGACGTATTTAACTATACCCCGGCCGTGCCCCCGTCTACGTTGAGAACGTGTCCGGTGATATATCCGGCCTCTTCGGAAGCCAGGAAAGCGACCGCCTCGGCGACATCGCGGGGCGTCCCCAGGCTGGCCAGGGGGATGTGCTTCAGCATCTCCTGACGCTGCGCATCGTTAAGCTGCTCGGTCATCTTCGTCTGTATATACCCGGGGGCGATGGCGTTCACGGTGATGCCGCGTGAGCCAACTTCCTTGGCTATAGATTTGGTAAACCCGATGATGCCGGCTTTGGCCGATGCATAGTTCGCCTGCCCGGCATTGCCGATCATACCGACCACGCTGGCGATGCTGATAATCCTCCCTGAGCGCTGCCGGAGCATGTGTCTTATCACCGCTCTCGTGCAGAGGAAGGCGCTTTTCAGGTCGATATTCAGAACGGTATCCCATTCCTCATCGGTCATTTTCATCAGCAGGTTATCACGGGTAACCCCGGCGTTGTTGACCAGTATATCAATCTTCCCGAACTCTTTAACGGCGGTGTCCATCAGGCGGTTGACATCTTCCGAGGAGCTGACGTCGGCGGTTACGGCCAGGCTTTTTCTGCCGAGAGCTTTGATTTCCTGGACAACGGCTCCTAGGGGTCCGGCGGCGGCTTCGATATCATTGACGATGACATCAGCGCCTACCTCGGTGAGTTTCAGGGCAATCTCACGCCCGATTCCCCGGGCGCTGCCGGTGACTACGGCTACTTTATCGGTAAGGTCCATGCGACGTTCTCCCGGTGTTTATTCGCTGGCCAGGACTTTGATCGATTCCAGGCTATTCAGGTTGATGGTCCTGGCTTCCTGGTTGATTCTCTTGATAAGGCCGGTCAGTACCTGCCCCGGCCCGATTTCTATAAAGGTGGGCACTCCCTGGCCGTAAATATATTCGATGGTTCGCTGCCATTGCACTGGATTGTTCAGTTGATTGAGCAACTCGGTTTTAACCGCGGCGGCGGTGGGCAAAGGTTCGCCGGTAGTATTGGCGATAACCGGTATGGCCGGATCTTTGAAGTCGGTTTCCTCAAGGTATTTAATCAGTCCGTCGACGGCCGGTTTCATCAATGGTGAATGGAAAGCGCCGCTTACCTGTAGTTCGATGGCTCGTTTGGCTCCGGCCGCGGTGGCTATTTCCGTGGCTCTGGCGATATTTTCGGCGGCGCCGCTGATGACGATTTGTCCCGGGCAATTGATATTGGCTAATACGGTATCGGTTTTTTGACAGACTTCTGCCAGTAACGACTCTTCCAGCCCGATAATCGCCGCCATGCTTCCCTTCTGCACCTGCCCGGCTTCATGCATCAGCCGCCCTCTTTCCCGAGCCAGGCGGACAGCCGTGGAAAAATCGATAACCCCGGCAACCGCGAGAGCGGTATATTCACCCAGACTGTGACCCGCCAGGAAAGAGGCCCCGGGCAGGCTTTTTCCGGCGATTTCCCGGGTGGCTTGTAAACAGGCGAAGCTGGCCGTTAACAGGGCCGGTTGGGCGTTGATTGTCTGTGTTAATTCATCCTCGGGTCCTTCAAAACAAAGCTTGGTCAGGGCAATTCCCAGGGCTTCATCGGCCTCTTCGAAGATGGTCCTGGCCGAAGCCAGGCTATCGTATAAATCACGCCCCATACCCACCCATTGGGCACCCTGACCGGGGAATACCCAGGCTGCTTTGGTCATATCTACAACTCTCCTTTAGGGTAAATGGCTTTTATCCGGAGGGTTTTTTACTTTTTTCCACGTTAATGGCCTCGCGGCCGTTGTAGGTACCGCAGGTGGGACAGGCATGGTGCGGTAATTTGGGGTCGTGGCATTGCGGGCATTCCACGTAGACCGGGGGTTTCAGGGCACTGTGACTCAGTCTGTTCCCGGCCCGCGACTTGCTCTTTTTTCGTTTCGGTAAGGCTCCCATTTGTTACTCCATTCTTCAGGATTGATTTTTCCTGCTTACATCAGTTGCGTTAGCTTGGCCCAGCGCGGGTCCATCTCCTCAGTGGGACAGGCGCAGGGGCCTTCGTTGAGGTTCTTGCCGCATTTCTGGCACAGTCCCGAACATTCTTTACGGCAAAGCGGCTTCATCGGGATTACCAGCTGGGCATACTGCCTTACGGCTTCCTTGAGGTCGAGGATGTGGTGTTCATCGATAGTAAATGCTCCCGCCTCATCCGACATATCCAGCGGGGCGCCGGTGTTTACATCGACGGTTGGCAGGTATTCCTCTTCGAATTTAAACGCCAGCGGCTGGCGGAAGGTTGCCAGACAACGACTGCATATCAACTCGGTGTCGGTATTCAGCTGGCACTTAACCAGGATACTGCTCTGGGTGCGCAGCAACTGGCACTCACCGTATAACCGGTGGTCATTTCCTTCATCACCGGTCACCACCTCATCAACCTGATATTTTCTAGTGGAACCGATGGATTCCTGAAGTAGCTGCGCAACGTTTATCTGCATGCCGCCTCGACTCCGCTTCAACCTGATTCAGCTTTATTATAAGCGAAAAACCACTCCTGACGCAAGACTGGAGAGGATTTTACAGAGAAACCGTAGCTGGTAATCAGGGGTGAAATTCCGGCTAGGCTATCTCGGTTAGTTGGATTTCAAAGATGAGGTCTTTTCCGGCTAACGGGTGGTTGGCGTCCAGCGTAATGATATCATCGGAAATATCCACAACGGTTACCACCGAATCTTCACCGTCAGGGTGTTTCACCTGTAATTTCTGGTCGATTCTCGGTTCCATCTCTTCGGGGAACTGGCTGCGGTTGACCACCATCAGCATCTCATCGCGGTGCGGTCCGTAAGCATTGTCGGCGGCTATCTTGATGGTCTTCGTCTCACCCGGCTTCATGTCTATTACCGCCTGTTCGAAGTCGGCAATGAGCATTCCTTGCCCGACGGTAAACTCCAGCGGCTCGCGGTCGGCGGAACTGTCAAATACGGTGCCGTTATCCAGTTTTCCCGTGTAATGGACCTTTACGGTGTCGCCGGTTTTTGCTGGTGCCATGATCACCTCCTGATAATGGGTTAAAACCCGGGTTAGGCTATTCGTCTTTGAGTTTCTCAATCAACATCGGGACCACCTCAAAGAGGTCGCCGACGATGCCATAGGTAGCCACCTCAAAGATGGGGGCATTGGGGTCGTCGTTGATGGCCACGATTATATCCGATGTCTGCATACCGGCCAGGTGCTGGATAGCCCCGGAAATACCACAGGCAATGTAGAGCTTGGGGCAGACAGTTTTGCCGGTCTGGCCTACCTGATGTGAGTAAGGAATCCACCCCTCGTCGACCGTTGCCCGGGAAGCCCCCAGCGCTGCCCCCAGTACCTCGGCCAGCTCCGCTATCAGCTTGAAATTCTCCGGTTTGCCCAGGCCTCTCCCGCCGGAAACGATGATATCGGCATCTTCCAGCTTAATGGTCTCGGTGACTTCATCGATGAACTCAACGAGTCTGGTCTTGGTCCGGTATTTTTCCGGTCGGAAATCTACGTTAATGATTTCACCGGTACGTCCTTCGTCCGGCTGGCCTTTCTTGAAAACGCGGGGCCGGACGGTAGCCATCTGGGGGCGCTTGGCCGGACAGATGATGGTCGCCATGATATTGCCCCCGAAAGTAGGGCGGGTCTGCAGGAGGAGTCGTTTTTCGGTGTCAATATCCAGTCCGGTGCAGTCGGCGGTCAGGCCGGTATTGAGGATAGAGGCGATACGCGGTATGAAAGAGCGCCCCAGCGCGGTAGCGCCAGCCAGCACGACCTCCGGCTTATACTCCCGGATAAGCTCCACGAATTGGTAGACCAGGTAATCTTCCTGGTTATTAGTTAGGTCAGGGTTGTCCATCAGGTACACTTTATCGGCGCCGTAGGCGAAAAGACTATTAATTTCTTTGACATTATGCCCGAAGCAAACCGCGCACAATTCAGTCGAAAGCATATCGGCCAGCTCACGTCCCTTGGCAAGGAGCTCGAAAGAAACGCTTTTCAGGTCGCCGCGGTGCTGCTCAGCGAAGACCCAGACGCCGCGGTAATCTTCCAGTGCCGCCTCATCTATAGCAGCCGCCGCCTCGATGGTGATGGCATCAAAGGCGCAGGCGTCACGGCAGGCCCCGCACAGGGTACAGCCTTCCTTCATCTGGACTTTATCGTCGATGATTTCCAGCAGCCCGAAAGGACAGGCCGGGACACAGCTGCCACAGCCGGTGCATTTTTCCAGGTCGAATTCTATTCCCATATACCGGTCAGTCTTTCTTTGTCTCTTTCTCTTCTTCCAGTGTTATCGCTTTCCAGTTACACTCATCCACGCAGGCGCCGCAGCCGATACAGCCTTCCTTTACCCGGCACTTGGTATCGATAACCTCCAGCACGCCAACGGGGCAAACATATACACAGGCCTCGCAGCCGACACATTTCATGGTGTCAACCCGGGCTATTTTCGCCATAGTGTCCTCAGCACAGTTTGGCGTCCTTCAGCCGTTCGATGAGCGTATCGACTTTGCTTTCGAGGTCGCCTTCCAGTATCTCCGCTTGGCTGACCCTTTCCGGGAAAAATACCTTGATTACCTGCGTGGAAGAGCCGGCCAGTCCCACCATGTTTTCGGAAACATCCAGGTCATTAATTGTCCAGGTGGTGATATCGGCGCTTTTCGATTTCATTTTGCCGCGTAGAGAAGGAAGACGCGGCACGTTGATCTCCTTGGCGACGGTTATCACGGCGGGGAGGGTAGCTGTGATGATTTCGTGTCCCTCTTCCACCATACGTTTTACCCTTAGGTTTCCCCCTTCTATCTCCTCGATATTGCTGACGTAGGCCACGAAGGGGATATCAAGCATCTCGGCCGTCTCCGGCCCTACCTGGCCGGTATCGCCGTCAATGGTCTGCCGTCCGCAGATAATCAGGTCGTAATCGGCTATTTTAGTCACCGCCCTGGATATCGTGTAGGCAGTAGCCCAGGTATCGGCCACGGCAAAAGCGCGGTCGCTGAGTAATATCGCTTCGTCGGCGCCCAGGGAAATAGCCTCCCGCAGTGCCGCCTCCGCCTGTGCAGGACCCATAGTCATCACCGTTACCTTGCCGCCGTGCTTTTCCCGCAGGCGTACGCCTTCTTCCAGGGCGTAGGTATCGAAGGGATTGATGATATTCTCAATTCCCTCGCGGACGAGGGAATTAGTCTCGGGATTTATCTTGACGTGGGTGGTGCCGGGGACCTGTTTCAGGCAGACGATGATGTTCATGCCGTCCGGCCTTTCCTCTTTCTCAGGTTGGCGGCGATGGCGTTTCTCAGTATTTGATTGGTGCCTTCGTATATCTGCAGGATTTTGGCGTCGCGCATCATTTTCTCCACGGGATAGTCCCGCATATAGCCGGAGCCGCCGCAAATCTGTACCGCGTCAACGCTGACCTTCATGGCGGTATCAGCGGCAAATACTTTGGACATGGCCGATGGTTCGGTAACGTTTTTCGCCCCGCTATCAACGTACTTGGCCGCGGCGTAAACGAGGGCCCGGGCGGCCTCGGTCTGGATGGCCATGTCCGCCAACATGTGCTGGACGGCCTGGATGTTGATGATAGTCTGGTCGAACTGCACGCGCTGCTGGGCGTATTCCACCGCCGCTTCCAGGGCTCCCTGAGCCAGGCCGACCGCCTGCGCTCCGATGCCGGGCCGGGACTTATCGAAAAGTCGCATAGCTTGGATGAATCCGTGTCCCGGTCTACCCAGGAGGTTTTCCTCGGGGACCAGGCAGTTTTTAAAGACCAGCTCCCGCGTGGACGAGGAACGGATGCCCATTTTCTTTTCCTTCTTGCCGAAGGTAAAGCCCGGAGTGTCTTTTTCCACGATGATAGCGCTGGCGCCCCGCGCCCCCTTACTTTTATCGGTCAGGGCCATCACCGTATATATCTCGGCTTCGCCGCCGTTAGTAATGAACTGCTTGGTACCGTTGAGGAGGTAGCCGCCTTCAACCTTTTCTGCCGTTGTCTTGATATTACCGGCGTCACTGCCGGCCGTCGACTCGGTAATGGCGAACGCCCCCAGTTTCTTACCGCTGGCGATGTCCGGGAGGTATTTCTGCTTTTGTTCGTCGGTGCCGTATTCCATCAAAGTCATACAGCCCAGGGCGCTGGCGGCATAGCTTACCGCTACGGCGCTGCAGATTCTACTTAATTCTTCCACCACCAGGCACAGCTCCAGGCAGCCGCCGCCCAGTCCTTCGTATTCTTCCGGTACGAAAACGCGGAACATGTCGGCGCCGGCCAGGTCATTCATGATGTCCCGGGGGAATTCTTCCTTTTCATCGAGTTCAGCCCGCACGGGAAGCACTCTTTCCTCGGCGATTTGCCGGGCCAGGTCTTTTATCATCTTCTGGTCATCGGTAAAGAAATAGTCCAATGTATTATTCCTCCCTTCGCGAGAAGGCGGCGAGGCCGGTTTTATTAAATGATATTCCCCTCTTAAGCTGTCTTTTAGGTGGTTTCTCTTAGGTTACGGGGACTAAACGAATATTCAGATTAACTATGTAGATTATAAGTAGTGAGTTTGGGAGAGTCAAGGCAGTGGGGGAGAATGAGTACCTAAGGCGTATTAATACCATTTAGAGTTATCCAGGTAAACCTTAACGATGTAGGATTGTTAATTATAGCGTTGTAATTTTTGTACGTACTTTTGGCGTGTCAGATTATATATTTCTTCTAGACTCAAGCCAATTTTCTTTAATATACATATTTCAACAATCATTTTCAATTTCTCTGTAATAATAAATAACTCTTTTCCATCTACGCTTTTATCTTTCAAGTCCAAGTCATAATGGGTCATGTAATTTCTAGTGTTTATTACTTTGTTAATGAAGTCTTTTTTATCTGTAATCAGATATAGCTCTGATAGCATTTCACATATATATTTTAGTCTGCTACGTAAACTTGGCTCATTACTGTAAGTGAGTTTATTTTGTAGCCATTTTTTATATTCCAATGGTGCCGTAGTAAAGATACTATTAATTCGTTCTTTATGTTTATCTTTGGGTAATTCCTCATTTGATATAAGTCTTCTATGATATGCTTCTATTGCTTGAACAAGACATAGAAATCTCAAATTTAAATATACGAACTGTCCATAATGTGTTCCAAAATAAAGTGTAAATACTGGTTCCAAATCATCATATATTCTGTACCAGTTCTGAAGATAAGTTTCAAACTTATTTTCTATGTCATTATATGTGAAAAGAGAGTTATATATATTGGACTCAGTGTTGCTAGGGGTATCAAGTTTATAGAGTATATCAATCATTGATGTTGGAGCATCTTCTCTAAGTCCAATAATCTTCTGGGGGAATATTGACTCTTGGGTAACTAAACATAGAAAATTCCGGAAATGATGCATCCAATTTATATATTCGTCGATGTTTTTATTTTCTTTAGGGTGGAATGAAATCTGGGCTATTTGCTTAAGTTGTATTTCTCTATTTCCATATCTAGATGAAAACGAGGATTGAAAAATAATTTCAATTTTAAGTTCGGGATTAATTGAAATAGAAATTGGTTCTGGGTTGTCGTATCGTATTAGTATATTATTGGTAAATTCACCTTCGGTTTTAACGCCAGAATTCCCTATCCACTCAAATAAATTTGATATTTGGCAATGAAAGCTATTAAATATGGCATCTTCTGAATTTTTAAAGTGGGCCCCTAGAAAAGTGAAGTGCGCAAGTATTTTGTATGGTAAACTCGGTAAATTAATAGATAGAGGAATACAATCTAGTAAAGTGATTTCTCTTCCCCATGGTGATAGACCGTATATTGTTTTAAAAGGCTTTGTAAATGGTTTATCAAGTTCCAGTATGGCTCCGCTAGATTGATTAAAAGTCAACTTTCCTTTAATTCTTTCATCAGGATTTGAGGGAAGCCACCATTCACCCGAATCAGTTTTTTCATCCAACATCATTGACCTACTTGTTTACTTAATTATATATTATTCATTAAAATTAGCTGTCTATCATTTCCTGCAGCCGGTTCACGACTTCCTCAACGGTCTCTTCGGCTGTTGAGGCCCCGGAGGTAACCCCAATGTGTTTTTTCCCCTCGAGCCAGTCCGGCTGGATATCATCGGCGGTTTCGATGAGATGCGTTTCGGTTATTTTTGCACACAATTCGGCGATGCGGTTGGTATTGGCGCTGGAACGTCCCCCCACCACCAGAATAAGGTCGGAGCGCTCTGCCAGTTCCAGGGCGGCGCCCTGTCTTTCGGTGAGGTCGTTGCACATGGTGTCGATGATGTGTATCTCCGAATTTTTTCTCAGGGCCAGGTCGATTATCTTCTTAACGAATTCGCGGAAATGGGCAGGTACCTGAGTGGTCTGGGATAAAATGCCCAGTCGGCGGGGTAACGGGTCGAGTGATGCCACCGCCTGTTCGTCGGTGGTGGCCAGTCCCCGGTTCTTCGCCCAGCCGAGGATACCTTTTACCTCCGGGTGTCCGGCATCGCCGTAGACAATCACGAAGAAACCGGACTCCACCAGCTTTTCGGCGGCTGTCTGTACCCGGCGCACGTTGGGGCAGGTGGTGCTAATTACCTCGTTGTGACGGGCTCTGATTTTCTCCTCCAGGTCGGGACTGATACCATGCGAGCTCGTAACCACGGTGTTACCCTCGATATCGTCGATATTATTTACAACCCTCACGCCGATGTCAGCGAGTTTCTGGAGAACCTGCTGGTTATGAACTACCGCGCCCAGGGTTTCCACACCGTTGCGTTCACGGGCTACCTTTTCCAGCGTATCGATAGCCTGCCTCACCCCGAAGCAGAACCCCGTTTTACTGGACTTTTCAATCTCCGGCATCGGTTCCTCCGTCATATACGCCGCGGTATTCCGGCGGCAGCATTGCGGCGATATGCCCCATCATTATCTGTATCAACTCCCGGCGTTTCTCTTTAGTGAGTTTACCATCAACCGGCGGCAGGGTGAACGGCTTACCGAAAGTTACCGTTATATTCGGATGGTGCCAGAAAGCCCGCTTCAGATTCCTCAGTTTGTCCGACCCCGTAATGGCTACCGGGACAATGGGTATGTTGAGTCGTGTGGCGATGAGCGCCGCCCCGGGCAGCGCCGCCTGCATTTTTCCATCGGGGCTACGGGTGCCTTCGGGGAACATTACCACGGATATTCCCTTATTTATCCAGGCCTCCGTATGCCGGATAGCCTCCCGGTCGATCCCGCCCCGCCGCACCGGGAAAGCCCCGAAGTTACTTACCCAGAAGCGAGACCAGCCGCTTTCCCAGAGGTCGGCCTTGGCCATGAGGGCGCATTTCAGGGGGAAGCTGGCGGCGATAATGGGCGGGTCGGCGATGTGCAGGTGGTTGCTGACGACGAGATAAGGCCCCGACGCGGGGACGTTCTCCCGGCCCCGGGTCTTCCAGCCCCCGAAGGGAACCGCCAGGGTGCGTATCAACCCCCGGCCGAAATAATAAACCCAGTGCATTTGATAGTCATTATATCCCGCGGG
>DAOUER010000105.1:0-4272 GCA_034430375.1 Dehalococcoidales bacterium | reverse complement strand
AAGATTGTTTCTGATCTTACCGGGGCCGAGGTCACCAAGTTCAAATATCTAGAGGAAGTAGGGGAGGATGATGTCCTTGATATGTACCGCTTCCTGAATGATTTTAACGGTGATTTCGCCGGCCTTTTCCGCGAGAAATAAAGCAAGTTTGTTATGTCTCTATAAGCCCTGTTTTGCAGGGCTTTTTCTTTTGACTTCAAATTACCCTTATGCTAATATGCGTTGAATATACCAATATATTGGTAACGAGAATACACTATTATATATGGAGGGCAGAACATGGCCATTGACGGTATTTATGATATTGTGATAGAAACTCCCATGGGTAACCAGTCGGCCAAGCTAACGCTCAAGACTGACGGAGGTACGTTGAGCGGTTTGGTGGAAAGCCAGATGGGAGCTTTGGAGTTCAGCGGTGGCACAGTCAGTGGGGAAGACGTTACCTGGGAAATGAAAATAAACAGCCCGATGGGTGAGATGGACCTTGAATACAAGGGTAAAGTAACCGGTGACGATATCGCCGGCGAGGTGAAAGCGGGTAATTTCGGCAGTTCGCCTTTCAAGGGAAAACGCATATAGCGCTTTCCCTCCATTTCAACTTGACCCATGAGGTTTTATTCTGGTATGATTTTCATGGTCACATGATTTGAGGTTGGCATGAGCAGGTGGGCAGCTGCTTTCAGGTTATTCGGTGTCGGGTTTTACGTGGCTGCCTGTATCCTGGGAGGTATTCTCGTCGGCCTCTGGTTAGATGATAAATTCTTAACCAAGCCTCTATTTATTCTACTTGGTTTAGCGGCGGGACTGGCGGTGGCTTTTTACGGTGTTTATCGTATGATTCGACTCGTCATGAACAACAAGCAAGACAAGGAGAACGGCTAGTGACTGAGCCAAAACGCCGTCGCTTTCTCGGTTGTTCCTTTCCCGTATTAATCATTATAGCTGTTGTCTTTTTGGCCCTGGCGCTGGTGGGTTTCATGGCGGGGCCTATCGGGCAAAGTCTCCTGACGAAGTTCGGTATTGATATCACCTTTCCATCCTGGATGAACGTCCCTTCGCCGGAGCCGCATTTGCCCGCCCCCGAGATATTCACCGTCTTCGGATGGCCGATAACCAATACCATGATCGGTACCTGGATTACCGTGATATTCCTGGTCGTTCTCAGCTATGTCGTCACCCGCCGCATGAAAATCGTCCCCTCCCGATTGCAGGTAGCGTTTGAAGCTTTACTGGGGTGGGTGTATGACCTTTGTATCAGCGTCGCCGGTAATGTTAACGCCCGTCGCTTCTTCCCGGTTATCGCCACTATCTTTCTTTTTGTACTCTTCAACGCCTGGCTCAGCCTGATTCCGGGTTTCGGTTCTATAGAAATTACGGTTCATGGCCACCATTATGAGCTCCTGCGCGGGGCTAATACCGATGTTAATACTCCCCTGGCCATAGCTCTGGTGTCTTTTATGTTTGTGGCTTTTTACGGACTTAAAGACACCCGTATGGGTTTTATCCGACAATATATCAACTTCGGCGGTTTGTTCCGCAGCATCGGGAAGGTCTTAACCGGCAAGGTGAAAGCCGGTCTAATCGGTATATTCTCTGGTGCCGTCGATGCTTTCGTCGGTATACTGGAATTACTCAGTATGTTCATCCGTATTATCAGCTTCACCTTCAGGCTTTTCGGTAATATGACCGCCGGCGAAATACTGTTACTGGTCACCGCCTTCCTGGTTCCCTGGATACTCGCCTTGCCGTTTTACGGACTGGAACTGCTGGTTGGCTTTATCCAGGCGTTTATTTTCAGCGGCTTGACGTTGGTGTTTGTTACTATGGCGATTACACCTCATGAATCGGAATCGCATTAATATACTAATATTAGGAATATCATAAGGAGGATGCAGCATGGACGCAGAAGGAATCAGGATGTTAGCGGCAGGTTTAGCTATCGGGTTAGGTGCCCTGGGACCCGGCATCGGCATCGGTATCCTGGGTTATGGCGCTATGCAGGGTCTGGCCCGTAATCCCGAGGCCAGGGGCCCGATTATGACCAATATGCTTATCGCCATCGCTATGGCCGAGGCTATCGGTATTTATGCCCTTATCGTCGCTATCTTGTTGGCCGGAAATATTCTTGGATAGTCCGTAACCGGGAAATATTCCTGTTATACCGTGTGTATACACCGGATAATTGGAGACTAAAAGGGGATTAATAATATGGAAGAAAGTGGGATTCCAGCCTTTATCGCTGTTATTGCCGCTGCCGTCATGGTTATTGGCGTGATAGTAGGTATGGCGGCAATAACCTGGATGTTTTTAGCTTAATACTAACTCTTGCGAATATAATACAAGCTTTTGGAGTTTAGTATTAGACTACAAAGGTACTCTAAAGGCTTAAGTGGATATCTGGAGGTATTGTGGAAGGACTCGGAATAAATTTACCAGTACTGGTAACGCAGGTGGTAACTTTTGTTATCCTGCTGGTCCTCCTGCGCTTCGTGGCCTATAAGCCGCTGATGCGGATGCTCGACGAGCGTTCTCAGAAGGTCAAGGAAAGCATGGAGCAGGCTGAAGCCGTCAAGGAGCAGTCGGCCAACGCCGAAGAAGAGGTCAGGAAGCAGCTCGTCGAAGCCAACCGTGAAGGCCAGGAGAGAATTACCAAAGCAGTCAAGGCCGGCGAGGAAGTCAAGCAGAAGGCGCAGGAAGATGCGAAGCAGGAAGCTGAAGCCCTGATCAACCGGGCCCGCAGTGAAATTCAGAGAGAGCGTGATGAAGCAATCGGCAGTGTCCGCCGTGAATTTGCCGACCTAACCATCATGGCGGCGGGTAAAGTAATCGACCGCTCTCTGGACAAAGAACAGCACCGCGAGCTTATTGAGAAGGTACTAGAAGAAAGTTCCACCAGGGAGAACGAAAAACCGTAAAAGCGGGAAGTTATCATGCCGAAAAAAGCATACGGCCGGCGCTACGCCCAGGCAGTATTTGAGCTGGCGCTGGAGAAAAATGAACTGGAACGGTGGCAGGCCGACCTGCAGAAAATTGCCGGCGTCGTGCAGGACAAGGAATTTCTGGAAGTTCTGGAAAGTCCCCGGATTAAGCTGGCGGATAAGACAAAAGCCGTATCACAGATACTGCCGGATCTGAATCCGCTGCTAATGAACCTGGTATATTTACTGATTGCGCGCGCGGGAATCGGCATGATTGGCGATATTGCCGCTGAATACCAGCGTTTACTGGATAAATACCGGGGGATAGAACCGGCGGAAGTAATTACCGCCGTCCCCCTTGATGAAAAAGACAAGCAGAAGCTGACCGAAAATCTCAGCGCCGTCGTGGGGAAAAAGGTAACCCTGAAGACCGAAGTAGACCCGGAGATACTGGGTGGGATTATCGCCAGGGTGGGCGGCAAGCTGCTGGACGGCAGCACCAGCAGTAAGCTGGCAGCTCTCAAGAGAGAACTGGTGGGGATGGAGAGGAAACGTTAATCGGTCGGTCAGCTTGACCGTGCGGATAAGGAGGTAACTCGGGTGACAACTAGAGGAGAAGATATAGTATCCATACTCAAGCAGCAGATTGAGCAGTTTGGCACTGCCGTAACCATGGTGGATGTCGGCACCGTTATCGAAGTCGGTGACGGTATTGCCCGGATTCACGGTCTGGCGGCGGTCAAATACAATGAGTTGCTTCAATTTCCCAATGATGTTATCGGTATTGCCCTGAACCTGGAAGAAGACAGCGTCTCTTCGGTAGTCCTGGGCGATTACCGGCAGATAAAGGAAGGCGACGAGGTCAGGTGCACCGGACGCATCGCCGAAGTACCGGTCGGTGACGCCCTCATCGGGCGGGTTGTAGACCCCGTCGGCAGACCTCAGGACGGCAAAGGCGATATCAAGTCGGACAAGACCCGTCCCGTCGAGATGGTAGCCCCCAACGTGGTGCTGCGCGCCTCGGTGGACACGCCGGTGCAGACGGGTATAAAAGCCGTCGACAGTATGTTTCCCATCGGCCGCGGCCAGCGCGAACTTATCATCGGCGACCGCTCCACCGGCAAGACGGCTATTGCCCTCGATGCTATCATCAACCAGAAGGGTGGCGACCTTATCTGTATCTATGTCGCTGTCGGGCAGAAGATATCCCAGGTGGCCCGGGTCGTGTCTACCCTGGAGGAACACGGGGCCATGGAGCATACCATCGTGGTTACCGCCAGCGCCGCCGAATCCGTGGCCCTTCAATACCTGGCCCCTTACGCCGGCTGCGCCATGGGCGAGGAGTTCATGGAGC
>DAOUER010000104.1:0-17921 GCA_034430375.1 Dehalococcoidales bacterium | reverse complement strand
GGGCATGACGAGAATCAGCCGGTAGCCGCGGGCGGCGCAAACGAAGGCCAGCGCAATGCCGGTATTACCACTGGTAGGCTCAATAATAACGGTATCTTTCTTAATAAGTCCCTTTTCTTCAGCGTCTGCAATCATAGCCACGCCAATCCGGTCTTTAACGCTGCTCAGGGGATTAAAGGATTCCAGCTTGGCGATTATCTCGGCTTTTAACCCCCGGGTAATGCGGTTCAATCTCACTAGGGGGGTATTCCCGATCAACTCGGTGGAGTCCCGGGCTATTCCCCGGGTGAGACGGGGGATTTCTATGGTTTTGTATCTTAATTTATTCACTTTGTTGATTGGTTCTACCATGTTAGTACCCTACTCTTTGGATTTGTATAATATTAAGTTGACTAAATTAGTCATATTTATCAAAAATACCATATTTTCATATCAATGTCAACAACCAATAATAGGCATCATTGTACATAATAAAGTGCCCCCGCCTAACGAGGGCACATAAAAGATATATTGTCGGTTTTTTAAGGCCAGAGGACTTTGGCCACATCATCCAGACCGAGTTCGAGCAGCTTCTCTTTACTCGGTTTGCCCGTTTCGATATCCCAGTCCATTTCCTCGAGATATTCGTTGAAGATTTCTGCCTGGGTCATGGTGGTACCGGCACGGGGCCCGACCTCCTTGGGCGGTTTACCCAGCATCCGGCCGGGGAAATCGAACGGCGTCTTCAATCCCTCTCGGATGTTAAAAGCCTGCCGCACGTTGGTAATCCGCTCCCCGGTCTTGATGAGTTCTTCCGGGGTGAGGTCATCCCAGCCGGTAATGGCTTTCAGCGAATCCATGAGGGTATCGATATGGGGAAACCCACCGATGACGAAATTGCACATTCCCATGGAATTGGTGGCATGGTTGAAGTTGGTGCTTATCTTGTGGTGGGGGCCGCGGCCTTTCAGGACACTCCTTTCAATCTTGGGTATATCAACGCCGGGCGGTATCATTCCCCCGCCCTGGGTATGCCGTCCCGGGGTGGGGTCGGTGCCGTAGCCGGTGGCGAATCCCCAGCCGCCCCGCGGGTCGTGGGCGCCGAACTCCTGCCCGCCGGCGTGCATGGCGTATTTCCCGGAGCCCTTGCCGATTCTCTCGGCGGCTTTCTTGACGCCGTCGGCGATAATGTCCCCGAAGCCCTCGCGTTTAGCCAGTTTCTCCGTCATGGCGACGATAGCCTTATGATTGCCCCAGGTCATCTCCAGTCCACCAGTGTCTTCTTTATTGATGATGCCGTTTTCGTAGCATTCGATAGTGAAGCCGATGCAGCCACCGGTCGAGATGGTATCCAGTCCGTAGCGATTGCAGATGTCACCGGCCACGACAATGGATTCGAGATTGTCGTTCCCGCAGTTGCTGCCGAACACCGCCAGCGTCTCGTACTCGGGTTTGTGGGCGCCTGCCTTGTATTTGTATTCACCCGTTCCGGCCTTCATGACGCCGCCGCAGGCGATAGGACAGCGCCAGCAGCCGTAGCGGCGTTCCTGTTTGGCGACCACTTTTTCCGCGCCGCAGTCCTCGTAATTGGGGACATCTATCTCGGCAACCCCGGCCCAGTTCTTGGTCGGGGCATCATCGCTTTTACAGCACATGTTGTAGATGGCCGGGGTACCGAAGTCACGGAGCATCGTGACGTGGCCGCCCAGTTCAGCGGTATGTTTTTTCCTGAGTTCACTGAGCAGCTCGGGTTTGGCCACGGGCACAGTCAATTTGCCCTGCACCGCAATTGCTTTCAGCTTCTTGGAACCCATCACGGCACCGAGTCCGGAACGCCCGGCAGCTCTTCCCTTGTTGTTCATCACGGACGCAATCAGGGCCACCTTCTCTCCGGCCGGTCCGATGCAGGCCATTTCCAGGTCTTTACCGTGTTCCTCGCGGAGAATGTCCTGCGTCTCGAAGGTGTCCTTTCCCCAGATACGGGCGGCATCCCTGATTTCAGCCTTGCCGTTGTCGATGTGCAGGTAAACCGGCTTCGCGGCAATACCGGTGAAAAATACCGCGTCATAGCCGGCGAAGCGGAGATAAGGCCCGACGCTGCCGCCGGAATTAGCATCACCCCAGCCGCCGGTAAGCGGTGATTTGCCCACCATGATGTAACGGGAGCCGCCCAGGGCGTCCGTGCCGGTGAGAATCCCGGTAGTGATGCCTAGGATAGCCTCCGGTCCGATCGGGTCTACCCCGGGTTTCTGACGGTCAAATAGAATCCTGGCTCCCAGCCCGTAACCCCCCAGATAATCCCGGGCGGTTTTTTCATCCAAGGCCTCTTCCTTCAATTCGTTCCGGGAAAGATCCACCCACAATATCTTCCCCATAAAACCATAGACCATGCATTTCCTCCTTATCGGTTACGTAGCAATTTTAGCATTATTTGTGAAATAATCGATGCAGGATAGTAAAAGATGTTCAATTCAAGTCCCAACATAGTTTTGAAGAGATATTCTGTATGATAACCCAGCACGAAGGGAATTTTCAATTATATAGGGACAGGTGGCACCTATATACAGTACCACCTGAAACTCGCTTTCCGATGATGTCTTATGAAATATGTGATTTTACGGATAAACACTAGTTATCGACTAGTCTGTGAAATCAACTATCACCTCTTTCACGTCCCAGAGGGGTTCTATTTTCTCGTCTATCTCTTCCTTTATCGCCGGTGCGAATTGATGATTCCTGGGTAAATCGATAGCTACCCGGACGGTGCCGTTATTCTTCTGAATGTCCTTTACTAGGTTGGTGCGCACCAGGTCGAGGCCGGCCAGGGGATTCATCACCTTACGCAGGCGTTTTCGTATCGTCTCCACCGTGGTGGGCACTCTCTTCTTGACCAGGCCGTGCTTTTCCTCGTAGTTGGTTATCGCGGCGCGCAGGCCTTCGATAGCCAGCACCGAGCAGTGTGCCTTGATTTTTGGCAGTCCTCCCAGCGCGTCCGAGGCTTGTTTCCAGGTTATTTTCTTAGCCTCGTCGAGGGTTTTTCCCTTGGCCAGCTCGGTAATGATAGAGCCGGTGGCGATATTCGAGGCACATCCGTAGGACTCAAACTTGATGTCCTCTATAGTTTTGGTTTTGGGTTCTACCTTGATATAGACGGCCACCATGTCGCCGCAGGCCGGGCTGCCTTCCATCGATTTTCCATCGGGATTATCTATTTTGCCAACGTTATGCGGGTTCTTGAAATGTTCTAAAACAGTCTCACTATAGGGGAATTTCATATCAAACCTCCTCACCGTATTTATTTTTACCCAGCGGGCTGATTTTCCTTAGTTCCCTGATGACATCGGCCAGGGTATCCACCACGGCGTCCACGTCTTCCATGGTATTGTAGCGTCCCAGGGTAATGCGTATCGAGCCGTGGGCTCTTTCGTGGTCGCCGCCGATGCCGTAGATAACGTGGCTGCCCTGGAGCGAACGACTAAAACAGGCGGAGCCGGTACTCACGGCGAAACCGTGTATGTCCAGGTGCAGCGTTATCGATTCTCCTTCGACGTAGTGGAAGGAAATATTCACGTTATGTGGCAGCCTTTTACTGCGGTGACCGTTCAGTACCGTGTCCGGTATCTCTTTCAGGATGCGGCTGATAGCGTGGTTACGCATGGCTCGCAGTTGCTTGTTTTCTTCCACGGTGATCAGTTCCACCGCTTTGGCGAACCCGACCGCTCCGGGGATATTTTCCAGTCCGGCCCGGAGGTCGAATTCCTGGAAACCGCCGTCCATCCACTTGGCCAGCGGTGTCCCCTTGCGTATATACAGACCCCCGATTCCCCTGGGTCCGTGGATGGTATGCGCCGCTACGGTAACCAGGTCAACCGGCAGCCTCTTGACATTAAGCGGGACACGCCCGAAGGTATGGGTAGCATCGGTGTGGAAAAGGACATCTTTCTCCCGGCAGACGGCGCCGATGCCGGCGATATCCTGGACGGTGCCGATTTCCTGGTTGGCGTGCTGGATGGAGACCAGTATCGTCTTATCGGTAATGGCTTTTTTCAATACTTCGAGGTCGACCAATCCGTCGACGTCGACTTCAAGATAGGTAACCTGAAAGCCCTGCCTTTCCAGGGCTTCGGCGCTCTGTAGAACGGGGAAGTCCTCTATCTTGGATACGATAATATGCTTGCCCTTTTTCTCGCTGAGAGCCAGGGCAACGCCTTTCAGGGCCATATTGGACGATTCAGTACTGCCTGATGTAAAAACAAATTCCTCCGATTCGGCGCCTAACGCTTTAGCCAGAGATACCCTGGCTTCGTCAAGGGCTTCCCGCGCTTCTATACCCTGGGTGTAAGCGAACTCGGAAGTTGCCACCGCGTAAGTATCAAGAAAGTACGGCGTCATCGCTTCCAGAACCCGCTCATCCAGCCGGGTAGAGGCGGAATTGTCCAGATAAATGCGTTTTTCCTGCATGGCTCCTCCCCCCTATATAAACAGCGTTACCGAGGCGTCCTTAGCCACGTCCATGTAGGTACCAACCCCGCAGTATTCCGATATCAGGTCGTCACGCAGGTCTTCCTGTTTGACACCCATGATATCCATCGTCATGTCACAGGCCAGCACGTGCCCACCGAGTTCCTTGAAGTCCTGGAACATCTTTTCCAGCGAGGCCACGTTGGCCTGTTTCATCTTCCGCTTTATCATCCACTTGCCCAGGCCGAGCATGTTCATCCTGGAAAGAGGTCCCTTTTCCAGGCCGCCCTTCTTGAGGCATTGCAGTCCCCAGAAGGTAAAGAAAAGGTAAACGTCCATACCCATAGCCAGGGCGCCGTTGCCCAGGATAAGGGCGCTGTAGAGTTTATCCATATCACCACTGTGAACGATGATCGCCGCTTTATTAGACATAATTGTTCCCTCCTCTAGCGGCGTATCCTGATTTTCCAGACGCCGTCCTTTTCATCCTCCACGCCCAGCAGTTCCAGTCCCATCGCCTTCACCGCCATCGGTATTTCCTTTTTCGAAGAGGGGTGCGTACCGACGACCTCGATAATATCACCTTCCTGAGCCTTGCGGAGTGCTTTACGGGTTTCTACCAGCGGGACCGGGCAGGTCTCCCCGATGCACTCAACTTTTATCTCAGCCATAGCGGATGCCTCCACGAAATGGATTCAGTATAACATATATTCTTTTTAGAGAATAGTTGAAAAATCAAATATTGTATATGACAAATATCTCATCGGAAAAAACAACACCCCCAAGCATAAGCTCAGGGGTGTCGCTAGTCTATTTGTTGGAGAGAGACTAAACCAGGGAGCCTCCCTCGGGGGATACCCCATTAGGATCGATGGATTTCACCAGCTTACTCCACCACTTATCGTAGTTGCAGAGAGCCGGCCCGATTTTATCCTGCGGACCCATCGTGGAAGCGAAGTAGCGTTCCTCAAAAGCCCTCCGGTTCTGCGCTTTCTGCCATTCTTCCACGGCGGCCTTGGCTTCGGCGTTTTGAGGGTCGAACTTGCAGAAAATCTCTGTTTTACCCAGGTGTCCCTGCTCGACTCCCCACCCGAAGAAGGCCCCGCCGTCATCGACAATCAGGCCTTTTTCTATCAACGGCTCCTTGGCTTTACCGGCACCTATCGCCCACTTGATGGTAAGGTCGCGCTGGCCCATGATGGGAATGGAGTTGAAGGCGCCGCCGTTGCGGAATGTCTCCCGGATAGAGGCGGAGATACGCGTGCACTGGGCCATCAGGATACCCTCGATACGGGGGTCTTCGACCGCTTTCAACGACTTGCCGCTGGCGTCGCTGACAATCTTCTCCAGCACTTTCTTCTTGTAGGCGAAGTCGGCCGCCGAGTTGCCGGCGATTATGACGAAGAAGCCGGGACCCTGGACCTCCTTGTTAAGTCGGTTAAAAGTCTCCTCCTCTTCTTCATTGCTGGTGGTGATATTGGCAGCGACCATGGAGATATTGAAACCCATCAACTCGAAGGATATTTCAGCTTCGCCGATAGCCAACTCCGCCTGCCACATCTTCTCCACCGACGGGAAGCTGTAGTACCGCGCCATCATGTTGGGCGGTATCTCACTCAAAGAGTAATGCGGCGAAACCCCTTGTAATGAGTAAGCCGAAGGCCCCGGCCAGTGATAAAGTTTTACGGCGGCTTTCGTAAACACACCCGGCGTTACGCCCGGGGGCACCGCGCTGGTAAGTATACTTCGTAGAGAAGGCCCCGGCCCGTCGCCGCAGAACCAATCGTCGGTAGAGCCCAGCGCCCCCGACCTGACGATATCGCCGGCCGGAGTTATCCATTCTATAGCCAGGTGGTTGCGGTCGTCGCCGCTGGTGGTCTGGTCCATGTGACCGTGGCCGCGCAACATGGCCGAGCAGTTGGTCCCGGCCCCCTTGATGCAGAAGTTCAGGCCGCGCTTGAACAACTCGGCCTGCAGCTGCGACGAGATTACGTACGGCTCGACGACGGCGTACATATTTTTCTCGTTGATTTCAATGATGTGGTTCATTCTTCTCAGGTCCAGGAGGATAATATCCTTGGGGAACATCCCCGACCAGCCGGTACATATAGGCCGGAACATTAGTTTATGTTTGTTACATAGCTTGACCACCGCCTGGACTTCGGCGGTATTTCCGGGGAGGATTACCGCGGCGAACTCGGTGTTGTAGTAGGACGGCATGATGGCAGGGTCGTCACAGATGTTCTCCTCGCCCACCACGCTTTCGAATTCTTTATATACTTCTTTCTTTAGAGCCATGATTCATTACCTCCTTGCCTATATCGCCTTTTCCACGATTTCAACGATATCGTATACCTTCATGTTACTGCCACTATCTTTGATAGCCTCGATAAAAGTCTTTTCGCACCAGGGACAGGCGGTAACAATCGCCCCGGCGCCAGTGGATACGGCTTCTTCGATTCTATCCTGGGCTGTCCACCGGGCGAAATCAGGGTTGGATTCGCTGACGCCGCCACCGGCCCCGCAGCACCAGGAATATTCCTTGATGCGGGTCATCTCGGCGAGTTTCAGGCCGGGAATAGCCTTGAGAACATCACGCGGCGGCTCGTAAACGCCGTTGGTGCCGCGTCGGTAAGGCTTGGGCGGGTCATAAACGAACCGGTCGCCCGGTATCTTTTTCCCCTCCCAGTGTACCCACGACTCACCCAGCCGGCCGAGACGGCACGGGTCGTGGTAGGTGACCGCCATATTCACTTTCCTCCGCGGCTTCAGCTTCCCGTCCCGTATCAGTATATCGATGTATTCCGAGATGTGAAGCACTTTGAGGTCGCCCTTGAGATTGAATCGGTCGTAGAGCACCTTAAAGGCCTGGTAGCCGTCGGCACAGCCGGTAACCACGGTCTTGACGCCGGCTTTCTTGATCATAGCCATGTTTTTCCTGGCCTGGGCCAGGAAGTCTTCCGGGTAGCCCATCTGATAAGCCCGGCCGCCGCAGCAGGTCTCGGCGTTGCCGAAAATGCCGAAATTGACACCGGCTTTCTGCAGTATTTTTACGGTGGCTCTGGCCATCTTCTGCATGTTCTTGTCAAAGCTGGTCAGGCAGCCGACGTGATAGAGGACGTCCACCTTCTCTTTAGCGGCATCCTTGACATTCAGTCCCGCCGCCCAGGCGCCGCGCTGGCTCTTGGCACCGGGTACCATGGAGCCCTGTTTACGCAGGTTGCCGATTACCTTATCGAGGGCGGGATTGGTCTTGCCGTCGGCGACACACTGGATTCTGAATTCGCTGATGGGTTCGAGGACTTCCATGTCCATGGCGTAGTTGCAGGAAACGCCGCAGGCGCCGCACATCTGGCAGTTGTAAACTATATCGAGGAGCTTATCGGTATATTTCATCCCATCCTTCAGCATCGCCGCCCCGATGTTCAGTCTGCCACCGCCGGAGTAGGCGTGAAAATTATATTTCGCAATGCTGGGACATGCGTTGGCGTACTGGAGTCCCTTCACTTTCTGCATGGGTATGAATTTACAGGCGGAACACCGGCAGCACATATCCATATCGCCTTTATATTGTTCCAGTCCCATCTTGGCTACCTCCTATACTCATTCGTTATTAATCGTTTTATCCGGTTAATTATTAAAAACATATCTTCCCCGGGTTCATGACGTTGTTGGGGTCGAACATGCCCTTGAGCTTGTTCAGGATAGCGACGGTAGCCGCATCCCGGTTAAGAATCATTCCGGCGCTTTCGCCGTAAGGCCGGGAGAAGAACGCCCCGTGAGCCGCCAGGTTCTTGATGGCGGCGGCGGACAGTCCCTTCACCCGGTACCGCTCGCTTGGATTATCGGGATCGTAGAACAGATTGAATTCACAGTGATAACCGGTGCCCTGTACTATCGGCTGGATGTAAATACCCAGGTCTGAAGAAGCATAACCGGCTTTATCGGCCTGGTCATTCATCACCCCGATTAATCCCTCCAGTTTGTCGTGGATGGTCAACAGGTAGATGTCCTCGCAGGCCCCTTTGTAGCGGAGTTTCCAGTAGGGCTCCGCGGAAGGCTGCTGGACGGCCTTGAGTATCTCGTTGGCCGAAACCTCCCCGACCGCTTTGACCGCTTCTACTCCCAGACGCTGGGTTATCTCGGTGATGTCGGTAATATACGAGCTAATCCTCTCCTCGGGGTAGTATTCATAGCCGGCCAGATTATAGAAAAGAGTCCAGGTGGGTAAAGCGTCTTTGATGGCTTGATAGTCTTTAGGCCATTTCCTGGCGAAGATGGCCGCCAGGTTGGTGTTATTGAGGATGAAGCACTCGTTGACCATTCTCAGTCTGATTAACCATGAAGTCATTTCCAGCAGTGTCTCGAGGTTGGAGGAACCGACCACGAATGGTTCTTCGAGACCGGGCAATATTTCGCACCTCATCGATGCCCAGGTAACGATGCCCATGGTCCCCTGCGAACCCTGGATAAGCCGGTGCCAGGAAGCTACACCGGGTCCGTAGGGCGCTTTCTGTATACCGCCAACGGCCCACTGTTCCTTGACCGTGCCCGGTCCGGCCGCCTGACCGGTCCTGAACTCGTCACCGCTCCCGAAGATTACCTCAATGCAGGCCAGCGGGTCGGAAATATCCCACTGGTACTTGGGCATGATTACCGGTTCTCTCTCGAGCATACTGCCGACAACGGTCTTCGACTTCCTCGGCAGCAGCGGCATGTTGAGTCGGATGCCTTCCTTTTCCGCCGCCGGTATGAGTTCGCCGTAGGTCACGCCCGGCTCTATCATGGCAACGCGGCGCGCCCGGTCGACATTGATTATCTTCTTCATACCGCCCATATTCACGATAACGGCCCCACCGGTACCGGGAACGGTATCACCCCGGAAATGCGGCGGCCCGGAGCTTACCGGGACCAGCGGCGTTTGCGTGTCATTGGCCAGTTTCACCAGCTTGTGTACGGCCGCCGTGTTCCTGGGCTGGACCACACATACCGGTCTGACGGAATTAACAAAGCTAATATCACTGGCGTATTCGTCCAGTACAGCCTCGTCGTAACTCACGTTGCCGGCCCCGACAGCTTTTACCAGCTTTTCTTTGGCAATCATATTTACCCCCTCTTGCTATTGGCAGGAATAATATACGCAGTTCACAGGAAAAACAAAGAACCTGATATGGTTGTTGTTGAAAGTCGGTGGTTTTATATCATACCCCGAAATTCCCTGCCAAAATGGTATTCGTTTTTACACAACAATGTCAAGTTATAATCCAGCTGGCCATAATATTGAATCTGACAGCGTTAAGGTCAGTTTTTAAGCTGGAATATATCCGGATAATCCGTTCCGGCCAGTCGTTGCTCTATAGTAATCAGCTGGCTATAGCTCCAGATATTTTCCGTAAAGGATTGTATCGGGATACCGTATTGGTAGTACCATTCGGTCAACGACATGAAAGCCGGAGAATCGAAATCAATCCAGCCGGCGGATATCCGGGGGAAGCTGGCTGCTGCTCCCTCTGCCTGCCGGATGCAAGCCGCGACGATAAGCCAGGCGTCTTCGTCGGTCAGTATCTGGTCGAAGTTGGCCATCTGGATGTCTTCGTACCAGACACCACCGGTATAACCTCCCCACTCGTACAGCCCGAAGCCATCCATTTTAAACTCCCGGGAAAGAGATATTCCCTCGTTAATGAAGACATTAATCATCTCTTCCCAGTTTGCTACATCTTTCCTGCCGGCGGGTGGTCCACCCAGAATCAAGTCGTACCCGGAGTAATCGTACGGATAAGGCATACTCAGTCCCTGCCCCAGGTCGTACATGGTATCCACGGCAATCACCTGGCCGCTGTAGACCTGCTTAATCTCGGGAAGGATTTCCTGCAGCCACCGTGAGGCGTCATTGAAGTCCCAGACCAGTTTACCGGGTTCGTTCAGCGGGGCAAAACCATCAACTCCGTATTCCTCGGCTATCCTGGCCCACTTGATGACCACTTCATCGAATTTTTTAAGGAGCTCGTAACTGCGGTGATAGGCGGCGTCGGCGCCGGGCGATTCCCATTCATATCCCAATCCCATGTCCAGGTTGGGGTGCATGGGATTGGGAACGAGGATGATTCTGAAACCGGCCTGCTTTAACGCCTGTAGGTAAAAGATAAAGGCTTCATCCCCCAGCGATTCGGGCCGGCCGCCTTCCGGGTTAAACACGATATCGATTCCGAGCATAATGGTATCGCAACCGGCCTTTCTCAGCTTGTCGGCGTTGAAAAGGTAGCTGCGAGCTTCGTCAATCCGGGAAGCCCAGGCACCGCGGTAGAAATAGGGATAATTGGATGTGTTGGTAGAGAAAGGCTGGCGGAATTGCTGCCACCAGACTCCGAAGTCGTCGCTGACTTTATTGCTGAAAATACCCGGCCTGGTCTCAGTATCAAAAGTCCCGTCGCCATTAATGTCCACGAATAACAGCGTACCGGTGTCCTTTACCGTACCGGTGGGTCTTTCGGGGGAAAGATAGTCAAATAACCCGGGCAGAATGTTCAATTCGGCACCCATATCCGGGTTAACCGGTATATCCTGGTATTCCAGATACCTTCTGACATTATTAGTGGCGTCAGGCACCAGGGCCTTCAGGTCCAAGACGCCGTCTCCGGTACCCTTTATCACCACGCGGTATTCATCACTGACGTCGGCGTTGGGGATGAGGATGGTCTTGAAATCGGAGCCTTCCGGGGTGATGTATAAAGCCCCGGGGATTCCTATTTCGAGGTTTCCCGCCTCATCCAGTCCGACGTGCCGCCCGGCGGAATCGTATACGTGAAGCTCGGCCGGACTGAATATGCTGAAGATAGCCTCGGTCAACCAGTCCCCGATCATGTGGAAAAAAGAAAGCCAGAACGGGTCGGGGTATTCCGGCAGGTCGTCCGACCATTCGGCGGGTTCCGTCCATTTTTTGCTGCTGCCGCCGCCCTCACTCCAGGGCGGGCCGCACGGACCGCTCTGGTGAAACTCCAGTTCCATTACGGAAAAGGAGAAGCCGGTATGTTCGCCCCAGGCGCCCCGGAAGTCCAGCCATTCCTGGCTTTCCATTTCGGCCTCGTCTTCTAGCAGGACAACCTCGATATCCCCGGGGAGAAGGACCAGCCAGTCCGACGTGCCGGTATCATCGAAGTCTAACCCGGACCAGTAATAGCCAGGGGTAAAATAGTTAGCGTGCGAACCCCGGGCCACGTAAATAAACGGATGGGTATGGTCAAACACCAGCCCCCCGGACTGCATATCACTCCAGGTCATTCTCTGCCCGGACTGGTGCTGTGAAAAACCCGCCGACAAGGGTATATCACCCCGGTCCAGGAGCTCCCGTGAAGAATACGACGGAAAATTCAGCTGTACCAGCTCCCAGTCGCCTTCGTGGTAGTTACGCCAGTCATTGAAATAATAGAAAAACCAGTACTGCAGAACTGTGTAGCTGCCGTCTTTGGTCACACGGGTGTAGATGGTGGGGGAATAGCCCGCTTTCGCCGGTGTGTAGATGGCCACGTAGTCATCGAGGGTGCTTCCCCCCGGGTCGAGGTCTGCTACATCGAGGTAGAGGTCGGTTTGCGTGTACTGGTGCAGGTCGGCCAGAGTCGGTTCGATTTGAAAGCCCGTGTCTTCCAGGTCTTTCAGGAGAGACAGGTCTACCATCAGCTGCACGGGATCCGGCTCGAAATTCTCCATGACTTCCGGTTCGTTCTTGAGGTGAACCACCGGGCAGAACTTGTTGGCCAGCGCCAGGTCGTATTCCGCGGTAGCATAGTCCGGTTTTGTCGGGGGAGGTCCGGTGGGTTCGCGTACCGCCCCCGGACAGCCACAGCCGGCCACGACGACTGTTAGTACGATTAACAGTCCAAGGCATATTTTCATGCTGTAGATTATAACCCCTTTTGTAATGGATTAACAGTGTTATTGTGAGTTTCTTAGATTTTCAATCATCACTTAGGCCGGAACCGGTTCGGCTTGAGATTTAACCGGGAATTATAGGCCGCCTCAGAGGTTGTCTTTCCGGTAACGGGGTGTTTGAAATGGAAGGGGTAGATATAACCGGAAGGATACTGGGTATCGTATTCGGCGAATTCATCCGGGTCCAGCTGGATCCTTCGCTCGGGAGTGTCGTCCGGTGTCGGCGGCGGTGCCGGAGGATATTTAGAGGGCGCATAGGCGTAGTGCATCTGGAAAGCCAGCTTTAAAATCTTCCATACGCCGTCCTCTTTGACATATTCCATCTCATAAATGACACTCATGTAGATGGGGTCGATGTTGTCATTGGCGGGGCGGGAGCAGATGGTGCCGTAGCCGTTCCATCTTCCCCGGGCCTTTTCCCCGCCGGGGTCGAGGGTAATAACCGGCGAGACCTGCATCACCTGGTGGAGGAATTCGGGCGGAGTCTCTTTCATCCGCCCGAAATACCGTCGTATGCCTTCCGGGCCTTGGTAGGTGCCCTCGACGAAGGTGGCGGAGATATCGGGCCGGTTGGCAAACAGGTCGATTATTTCTTGGCTCATCCAGTGTTCCAGGTAATACCCGTAGGCGCATTGCAGCCTTTTGATAGCGTCGATGTCCTCGAGGTCCTGTATCCGTTTATCCCTGGTTTTCACTTCTTTTTGCAGGGTTTTAACCTGGTTTTCCAGAGACGCGACTCTGGCTTCCAGTGTTTCCTGGCTCATGGTATGTCTCCTTATGCGATTGTCCTAAGCCCGGTATACCTTCCCGGTGGCTTTGTCCTTCCAGTAAGCCCGCTGCTGCACCGGCCAGTTAAAGCTGATGGCCCCTTTATTGGGACAGTCATTGACGCAGCAGCCGCCGTACCAGCATTCATCGGGATGCAGGATAATCGGCGGCTTGCCTTTCTCCGGATTGGGTATGAAGACATCCACCTGGCAGACTTCAACACAGGTGTTGCATCCATCGCAGATATCCTCGTTGAAAACGACGGGTGAACTCGGGGTGGTGATGTTGTATAGCGCGTATACTTTATCTTTAGCCATGACAGCCTCCTTATTTACCCTGGTAAACGCCCTGGTAGTCTTTGTTGCGGGCTTCGTAATTTTCTTTCATATTGCCCCAGTAGTGAAGCGGTACTGAACCCTCTTTTACTTTATCGTTCTCCAGTTTGACGGTAATGAACTTGCCCCATTCCGGCGGGTCGATTTCCGGGTAGTCGATACGGTGGAAACCGAGTAAATCGCTGCTAGCACGGCGCGCCAGTGAGGCGTTGAGGATGATTTGGCCGTGGGTGAGCAGGCTCAAGTCCTCGATGCTGCGCATAAGCTTATGAGGGTCCAGTGCATAAAGGCGGGGGACATGGTTTTCCTGGATGTCCTGGAGGGTCTGAAGTCCCATATTGAGAAGCGATTCCGTTTTGTATTCGGCGCAGAACATCTGCATCGCCCGGGCGACACCGGCGTGGAGTTCTTTCCAGTCGATGCCGTCTGTCCTTTTAACCGGGGCGTAAACCCGGGCTTTCTCCAGGGTAATCTGGTCGCGGGATATCTTTTGTTCACCTAATTGCCTGGCATGCGCCGCGGCTTTGCGGCCGGCATAACGACCGGTAGAAGCGGCGTAACTGTGGTCGCCGGCGGAATAGGTCTGCTCCCCGGCTATGTACAGTCCGTCCAATGTCGACATTAAATCCCAGTCGACAATCGGTCCGCCGCCGCCGGCGTTCCGCCACTGGGGTGGGCTGGTCCCTTCTATAAGGTTGTAGTTTTGGAGCAGGTGTTTATCGGGATTAAAGCCGGCTTTTTCATAGGTATTGGTGATGTTTTTCGTTGTGGATTCTTGACCCAGCATAAGCTTCCAGGTGACGTTTCTCTCTATCTCCGGCATACCGGGGAAATCGCCGTAGAAAGGCAGGGCGTATTCCCCTGTTTGCACCCCTTTAATAATTTTTTCCATTTCCTCGGGACCCGGCCGCATAGCACCGCCATCCGGCCAGCCCTGTACCGGCCAGGGTAGCTTCTTACCATTAGCGTCCACAATCTCGATATTCTCGTAGCTGGCGTCGCCGGCGCCGCCGTACCAGGTATGCTTGTAGCCGGTGCCCAGCATCAGGATTCCCGTTCTTTCCATCAGGGTGAGTTCGGCGCCGGCTTTCCATGCCATGGCAACTCCGTCGCCGGTCATGTTGCGGGAACGGAAGGTATTATAACCGGAGAGTTCCGTATTCAGCATATACAGGGAATAGTTCCCGGCGGTAGCCAGTACGGCTGTCTTCGATTTGAATATCATGAACTCGCCGGTGCGGCTGTTCAGTCCGGTAGCCCCGACGACTTTGGCTCCCTGTAGGCCTCCTTCGGTGAGCAGGCTGGTGACCATGACACGGTCGAATATCTTGACGCCCAGCCGCTTGCATTCTTTCTTCAGGGCGGGTTTAAAGGTCGTTCCCCAGATACGGATAACCACCTCGGTGGCGTGGTTGGGACTGTAGCGGGGTGAAAACATGAACTTGGTATCGTCGTACCGGCCCTCAGCCCCCAGGTATTCGTCATCGGTGTCCCTGATTTTGCCACCCATCTGCTCCATTTCCAGCAGGGTATCGTAGTCCTCGCGGCATTGTATCTGGTTGCCGATACCGTTGGCGTAGGAGTACTTGACGGGCTCTTTCAACAACGGTCCCATAATACCGGGTTTTTCGGTCATCAGTTTCGCCCACTCATCGGGGTCGACTTTCGAATGGGGATTGGCGGGAACGTTGCACCAGTGGTCGCAGCCGGGACCGCCGGCCCCGCTCCGGATAGCATCCCCCTTTTCAACCAGCGCTACGGAAACCCCGTTTCTGGCGGCGCTGATGGCCGCCCAGCACCCGGCAATACCTCCGCCGATTATCAGGACATCCACGTCTATTTCCTGTTCCTCTTCGTAGCGTATCGGGTAAGGCCAGACGGGAGGTGTGCCTTTGTTCTTCAGGTAATCATGCCATTTGGTCATCGCTTGAACCTCCTTTCAATGTGCATAGATACTAGTAAATGAATTTTGCTTACAATCAGGTTATTACTTTCTCTTCCAGTATTATCACCCTGACTTCCGGTTCCTCTATAGTTATAATTCAATCCCCCGGGTTAATCTCAGGTTTACCAGGTTAATTGTTATTATAAAGCAATAGAAAATATCGTTAAAGGCAGGCCAGTCATAACGGTAAAAAAATTAGAGCCAATAATATCAAATTGACTTCAAATATGGGTTGGTATATATTGAGAAAGACCCCCGGTTCTCCCAAAATACAGCGCCGGGGTTATTATTTAAGGAGTAATTATGCGCTACATTATCTACGGAGCCGGCGGCATCGGCAGTATCATGGGCGGGCACCTGTCCCGCACCGGACACGATGTCGTCCTCATCGGTCGTCCCGGCCATATCAACACCATCAAAGAAAACGGGCTCAAGCTTATTACCCCCACCGGTACCCACGTTTTACAGATACCGGCCGTTACCGGCCCGGAGCAGATTGATTTCACCCCGGACGACGTTATCCTGCTCTGCGCCAAGGGGCAGGACACCGAGGGCATTATGAAAGACCTGAAAGCGGTGGTAGATGATATACCGGTATTCTGCTTCCAGAACGGCGTGCGCAACGAGGAGATAGCCGCCGAATATTTCAGCCGGGTCTACGGCGTCATGGTGCGGGTGGGGGCGGTTTACCTGACCGACGGCGAGGTTATCACCCGGCGCGACCCGCCCGGCTGGTATATCATCGGGCGTTACCCGGAAGGTACCGACGAACTGGCCGAAGCCGTGGCCGAAGGTATCCGGGAAGCGGGATATTTCGTGCGGGTGGTAGAAGACGTCATGCCCTACAAGTGGGGAAAACTCATGGATAATGTGGGCAATGCCATTGGTGCTATTACCAACGGCGACTGGCAGAGCATGATGCCGTTATTTCGAGCGGCCTCCGAAGAAGCCGCCGGAATAGTTGCCAAAGCCGGTATAAAATGGATTTCCCAGGAAGACGTAGCTAAAGACTGGCCGGAGATTACCGCACCGCTGCGCGGCCAGCTGCAAACCGAGGCGCAGAGCTCCACCTGGCAGAGCCTGGCCCGTCACCAGGGCAGCGTGGAAACCGACTTTCTCAACGGCGAGATAGTCCGGGTGGCTGACCGGGTAGGACTCAAGGCCCCCATCAACGAAAAGCTGGTTAAGATAAGCCGAGAAATGGCTGCCAATCAGGAGCCGCCTGGCAAGTACATCCTCGATGAGCTAAAGGAACGGCTGGGACTGGGCAATATATAATGCTTCCCGGCCGGTTTTCGTCAGTATATCAGATGAATTTTGGATATACCTTTTTCGGGGCTGACTTAATTTTTTAGAAATGATATACTGGTGGAGAACGCCTGATGAGTATCAGGTGTTTTGTCTAGGTTGTATAATTCGAATAAATCGTCGCGAGGTTAGAGAAATGACAGATCTTAAATATGCCGGCAATATCGTTACCGAGACCCGGGAATACACCCCCGAAGAAGTCAAGATGCTGGAAGAATTCAGGAAAACCCACCCGGTAGAGAGCACCATAAAGGCCCACCGTCTGCTCTGGATGGATAATAACATGGTCAAGGGGGCTTCCATGTACATGGAATGCCTCTGGCTCTGGGAGGGCAAGACGACCTCCGGTACCACCGAGGAACCGCATGTCCACGAGTTCGATGAGGTTATCGGGTTTATTAGCACGGATAAAGCCAATCCAGGCGAGCTGGATGCCAGGATGGAGATAATCCTGGGAGACGAGACCCATTATCTCACCAAGAGCTGCCTGGTGCACGTGCCGGCAGGGATGAAGCATTGCCCGTTGACCTTCCGGGAGGTCAACCGGCCGGTATTTTTCTTTACCCTGGCGCCGGTCAGCACGTACGGCCGGACTTCCGACCATTTGGGTAATAAGCCCAAGGCAGACCCGGTAAAGGCCAACTTTGTGCCGCCGGAGAAACCTGACGCATCGGGTACCCGGTACGGACGGTATATTGTTACCGGATTAAAACCGAAGGAATTGCCGCCGCGGCAGGGCCCCCCCACTGCCGAGACTGCCCGCGTGGTTTCGCTGGATAATGACATGTCACCGGGGGCTTTTTATGCGGAATTCGTCTGGGTATGGAGCGGCACGACGACCATGGCTCCCGACGGCCATGCCCACCAGTGGGACGAATTAATCGGGATAATCGGGTCGGATAGAGAAAATCCACGGGAACTGGGTGGTGAAGTCTCCATTATACTGGGGGATGAGAAACACACCCTGACGCAGAGCAGCCTTATCTTTGTACCCGGGGGACTTTTTCACTGTCCGCTGGAATTCAAGAATATCGAGAAGCCGGTGCTGTGCTTTACCGTCGGCAATACCACCGAATATACTATCATCAAATAATCGGTCATTTTATACCGGATAGTCGCTGATTTGACAGACGGATTGGAATAGAATAATACTTAATGGATTTGCCTGATCGGCAGGTTCGTATATAAATAATAAT
>DAOUER010000103.1:0-2754 GCA_034430375.1 Dehalococcoidales bacterium | reverse complement strand
TTTTTAGCTACAAAACGGTGCTACACGACACCCGAAAACACGGGGCGGGACGGCCTGCAAAGGACTGCAAAACCCCTATTCGGCGGTTCGAATCCGCCCGTCGCCTCCAGGAAAAGAAAAACGCCGGCAACCGAACTGCCCGGGCCGGCGTTTTCAATTACCTGTGTTCAGGACAAACAGGGTTCCAGTTCGTCCTCGTAAACGGCTATTTCTTTCCTGTGTTCACCAACCTGTACGTTGTACATATAAAATACCTGGCCGTTGCGCGGATTTATCCAGTAGAAATTGGATATTTCGCCGACCTGGCCGGCGTACCGGTTGATTTCATTCTCCCGCTTGGTCGCTCCCTGTTCGCTGACCGGCTGGATAATGACCTTCTGCCCGACAACATATTTAGGTCTTACTTTGTTCTGCTTCATAGTCATTTGCGAATATTAATACTTCACAACGAATTTGTCAATACCCGATACCGAGTTTTTTACGGGTTCTTAATGCCAGCCCATACCCTGGCGTAGGCCGCGTACGTAGGATGCCTGACCGGCATGCTGCAGGCTGTCGCTTAAAGTACCCATCAGCATCATGCCCCAAGTCGGCGGCGGCTTGAAGGGCGTGTTTTCAACCTGTTTATCCAGGTCTTTCTTGGAAAGCGTCGGTAAGAAACCTTTGGAACGCTCCAGTACCGCTTTCTGGTAACCGAGTAACGTGGCGGCATCCGGCGATTTGAATTTAGCCAGGTCCTCGGCCGTATGGCGAAGACCATGGTCTTTATCATCGGCCGGCCGTCCGAATTTCTCATGCCAGCCGTCCTTTATCCAGAGCTGCTCCTCGTCCATGAAAGTAGATATCATGACGTCATGCCATCGCGTGAGGTGCCAGGCCAGCCAGCCGATGCTGTTGCTGTCCGGTTTGGGCTGCCAGTTGAGGTCTTCTTCGTTCAGTCCTTCCAGGGTATAATTAAATACCCGGAGGACACCTTCATAACCACCTGATACGAGCTCATGCCATTCCATAAATCCCTCCTGAAAAAATAATATCTGACAGACAATACCCCGAGAGTTTCAGTACCGCCTATTAAATGATTATTACATCCGGAGAGATTAGTCAAGTGCGCCGTAATACCGGAACTGAAAAGAAATTCTGGTGTAGAATTATCTGCTACCTGAAAGAATTAAAACGGCTGCCAGCCCTTACCCTGGTATAATCCGCGAACATAGGCAATCTGGCCAGCATGCTCCAGGTTATCACCCAGAACGCTGATGATACGCACTCCAATCGTCGGGAGGGGCTGGAACCACGGTTCGTTAAGCTCTTTATCAAGGTCGGCTTTGGAAAGGGTGGGGAAAAAGCCCTGGGACCTTTCCATCACCGCCCGGTGGTAGGCCAGCTGTATCTCGGCGCCCGGCGATTTAAAAGCGGCGACATCCTCCGGCGCATGCCCGAACCCGATATCCCTGGGGTCGGCCGGGCGATTGAATTTAGCATGCCAGCCATCCTTTATCCAGAGATGTTCTTCACCCATCAGCGAAGCGATATGGTCATCCTGCACCCGGGTCAGGTGCCAGGCCAGCCAGCCCATGCTATTACAGTCGGGCTTAGGCTGCCAGTTAAGGTCTTCCTCGGAGAGTCCCCCGAGAGCTCGTTCCAGTATTTCCATTATCCGTCCGTAGCCGTCTACCATCATGTCATGCCATTCCATTGGTGCCTCCTTTTGAATTCTTATATTGTTTTGATATATATATTTTATAATTTCCTGCCTACGGGGATGATATACAGCGGATTTTCATCAGCAGGTAAATCTAATATTTCGGATACCTGTTCATCGTCGAAAGCCCCGACGGTGACCAGCCCCAGTCCGAGGGCGGCGGCCTGCAGGCATATATTCTGGGCGGCGTGTCCGACCTCGATATGGACGTACCGGATACCGCGTTCACCGTATCTAGCTGTTGTTCTTTCATAGACGGCGGTTATGACAATACTTACCGCCCCGTTTCTCACCGAAGACTGGGATAAAGCCGCACTTGCCAGGTCGGTTCTAACGTCACCATCAGCAACCAGAACCAGCTGGTGCTTTCCGGGAAGATAATGATAGAGGCCGGGTTCCAGGTTTTCTACGTTACCGGCAACCAGATAGAGTTCCAGCGGGTATATGGCCCCGGCGGAGGGTGCCGTCCGGTGACCGGACGCGTCGGTAACGCCCTGGGCTGCCCAGAGAAGTTGAGAGACCTCCGCCAGTGTTAAGGATTCGCCGGAGTAACTCCTCGTCGACCTTCTTTCGGACAGGCTTTGTTCCAGAGAAACCTCACCGTCAAGTCGTTGTTCCGGTAGACTGACGGTATTATTCACCGCCTGATCGGTCTCCTGTCCCGATACGGTCATTGTTCCTGATTCGCCGCCAGGCTGGCAACCAGCCACCGTCATGACTAGAATAAGAGCTGATACTAAACAGGTGAATTTCATCATATCACCTCCGGTTTAATAAGGTTCTTCCGGGATAAGTAATATATTCTCACCAAATAATTCGTCAAGTCAAATTACACACCGTACCTTGACACTCCCTGCCTCAGAATCTACAATTACTCTTGTAAGCGCCGGGATGGCGGAATGGCAGACGCAGCGGACTTAAAATCCGCCGGAGAAATCCTTGTGGGTTCGAATCCCTCTCCCGGCACCGTTACTCCAGAAAAAGAAGAGCCTCTTCGGCCTCATCAGTCAGCCTGTAGGATAGAGGAGGGACGTCATAAAAACAGCGGTTTT
>DAOUER010000102.1:0-30684 GCA_034430375.1 Dehalococcoidales bacterium | reverse complement strand
TCCCATAAAGGAAAAGAGGGGCTCTGCCCCTCTTAAACACCCCGGTTTAAATCCCTCTCACTCTCCCTTTACGAAAGGGAGACGACATATTGGGCTGTCGCCCTTTAATCAAGGGGGGATAAGGGGGAGTTTATCCGGGAGCGGTGTGGTTAAGCTACCGGACAAACGCAGGATGATACTGGGTGGTAGGGTGGGAATAAATATCAATAATGGGGGGGGGGAAGGGAAGAGCTTTTAACCCCTCAACACCGCCCCCAGTTCGCCGGTTAGTCGCTTAAGTATCTGTGTCTGTACCTTGTTGACCTCTTCGTCGGTGAGGGTGTGGGTGGGGGACTGGTAAACCAGCCGGTAAGCCAGCGATTTCTTACCCGGGTCAACCTGCTTACCGGAATAGACGTCGAACAGCTTTACCTCGCTAACCAGGGAAAAACTCCCGATGATATCCAGGATACTCTGGTGGGTGACACCGGCGTCGACGACCAGCGCCAGGTCGCGATAGGTGCTGGGGAAGCGCGCTACCGGGATATAGGTATTTTCGCCGGTGGCGAAGGGCAACAGGGGATTGATATTAATCTCGAAAAGACCGACCGTCCCGTCAAGCTCGAAAGCGTCGGCGACATTAGGATGCAATTCACCGATAACGCCCAGCTTCACCGTCATCCCGTTATCTTTAACGACTATGGCGGCCTGGCGGGTGGGATGCAGTCCGTGGTCATTACTCTTATCAAAGCTGACGGTTATACCCAGCTGGCGGAACAGCCCTTCGGCCACCCCTTTGACGTCGTAGAAATCGAACGAGCCGTCGCCCCCGAACCAGGATTTATCGACTCTTAACCCGCTCATGACGCCGCTTAGCACCTCCGGTTCGGCGGCCAAACCTTTTACATCGGCGGCAAAGACTTTGCCCAACTCGAACAACGCGATACCGCCGTCTTCATGCTTTCGGTTGGAAGCCAGCGTCTCCAGGAGGTGAGGCCGGAGACTGACACGCAGGTACTCCTGTTCCGCCGACATCGGGTTGGCAATGCGCGGGGGTATCTGTTCCGGCGGATGCTTGTCGGTGAAGACCCGGCTTATCAGGTCCAGACTGGTCATGGTGTATGTCATGATTTCGGAAAAACCGTACCCGGTCAGGTTATGCCTTATTCCCCTGACGATATCAAGCGCCGGGTCGGGCGTATGGCCGGGTATAGGGTCGTTGAATAGGGTGATTGGTATCTGGTCGTAGCCGATGGTGCGGGCTACTTCTTCAATCAGGTCTACGTCCAGCCTGATATCGCTGCGCCAGTAGGGCGTTGTGGCTGTCACTTTATCACCTTCGGTTCGGCATTCAAAACCCAGCGCCGTAAGTGAATCGACTATCTGCCCGGCGGTAACTTCCATGCCCAGCCAGCGACTCGTCTTTTGTGCTGTGACGGATACCGCCGGGGGTTCTTCTTTTCCGGGATAGATATCCATGATGCCTCTGGCGATTTTCCCGCCGCCGAGTTCGGCAATTAACCGGGTGGCGTGTTTCAAAGCCGGTATGGTTAACCCGGCGCTGATGCCGCGCGCGAAACGCATCGAAGCCTCGCTGACTAAATCAAGATGATGACTCGTATATTGAATGCTGGCGGCGTTGAAGCTGGCGGCTTCCAGCAGGATGCTGGTGGTAGCACCGGTCACCTCGCTGTTGAGTCCGCCCATGACTCCGGCGATAGCTACCGTTCTTTCGCCATCGCCGATAACAAGCATATTACTCATCAGCTTTCTCGCCGTCTCATCGAGGGTGGTGAAATCCTCGCCTTCACCGGCGCGCCGCACGATTATTTTCTTGCCGCCGATTCTATCGTAGTCGAACGAGTGCAGGGGCTGCCCGTACTCCAGCATCACGTAATTGGTAATATCGACGATGTTGTTAATCGGGCGCTGTCCGCCAGCGACGAGCCGCTCCTGCAGCCAGGCCGGGGAGTCGGTGATGGTTACGCCGGTAATCAGGCTGGCGCAGTACCGCGGACACAGGTCGGGGTCGGCTATTTCAATAGATATATTATCTTCGATAGCGGTATCGGTCTCTTCATAATCGATTTCCGGAATATGCGTTTTCTCGCCGACTATTGCCGCTACCTCGCGGGCGATACCCACTACCGAAAGGCAGTCGGGGCGGTTGGGGGTGATATCCAGGTCGAGGACGGTATCGCCCATGTAGTCCGTCAGCGGTAGGCTGACCGCGGCTGTCTCCGCCAGCACCAGGATGCCTTCGTGATTATCCGAAATACCCAGTTCTTTCTCCGAGCAGATCATGCCGCTGGAAGCGACGCCGCGTATCCTGGCGGTCTTAAGCTCTTCCACTTCGCCGTTGTAGGGATTAATCAGCCTGGCCCCCACGCGGGCGAAGGCAATCTTGTCGCCGGTATTGAGGTTGTGGGCACCGCAGACCACGGTTTCCTCGCCGTCACCCAGGTTGACCGTGGCCAGGCTGAGTCGGTCTGCGTTGGGGTGGGCGTTGACCGCCGTTATCTGCCCGACGATGATGTTGTCCCAGCCGCCGCCGATAGTCTCGACTTCCTCAGCCTCGAACCCGGCCATCGTCAGCTTTTTCGCCAGTTCGTCGGGCGGCAGGTCGACGTCTACGTAGTCTTTCAGCCAGTTAATCGGTATTTTCATATCTTAGAGTCCCAACTTAACCCTATTTTACATTTGAAAGAGTGCTTTATTTCCAGAGGATTTCCCGGACACTCTTTACAAAAATTCCTAAAATTGCCTCAGGAACCTGAGGTCATTATTATAAAAAAGCCGCATATCTTCGACGCCGTAGCGCAGCATGGGCAGCCGTTCCAGTCCCATGCCGAAAGCGAAACTGGTGTATTCTTCGGGGTCGATGCCGCCACGCCGCAGTACGTCGGGGTGGGTCATGCCGCAACCCAGGATTTCCAGCCAGCCGCTGTCGCCGCAGATACGGCAGCCTTCGCCTTTGCAGACAAAGCAGTCGATGGCTATTTCCCCGCCCGGCTCCACGAAGGGGAAATAATCGGTGCGGAAACGGATTTTCCGCTCCGGCCCGAAGTAGCGATGGGCGAACTCGTAAAGAACGCCTTTGAGGTCGGCCATGGTGATGTTCTTGTCAACGGCGATACCGTCGATATGATGGAACATGTTGAGATGGGTAGCATCGGTCGCCTCGTAGCGGTAGCACTTGCCGACTTCGACAGCCCTGATAGGTGGTTCATAGGCTTCCAGAGTACGGGCGGTAATAGACGTAGTATGAGTGCGCAACAGCTGTTTTCCCTTTGACCCCGCTGGGGCGTCAATCCAGTACGTTGAATAATCGTCGCGGGATGGATGTTCGGCGGGGATATTCAGCGCTTCGAAATTATAGTAGTCCCACTCCACGTCCGGGCCTTCGAGGATCTGGAAACCCAGGGAAACGAATATCTCGCATACTTCGTCAATCGTCCGGGTCATGGGGTGCTGGTGTCCCACCGGGTAAGGTCTACCCGGCAGGCTGATATCCAGGCTTTCTCCGGCGGCCTCCGATTTTAACCGGGCGTCGCGGAAAGATTGGCCTTTTTCTTCGGCGCTGCTTTCCAGGAGTCGTTTGGTCTGGTTGGCGGTAGCCCCCACCTGTTTCCTCTCGTCGATAGACAGTCCGGACAGGCTGCGGAGTATCCGGGTCAGCGGACTTTTCTTGCCGAGATACCTGACCCGCCATGATTCCAGGTCTTTGATATTATCAATATCTCCAAGTTGCTTTAAGGCTGTGGTTTTTATCTCTTCAATATTCTCTAACATTTTCCGTCACTCTACTAAATATCCCCTTCCTTTACCGGAGGGAAGGGGATTTTATTTAGGCTTCGTTTTCTGAGAGGTCTTTACTAGGTCTTCCCACCAGCCAGGGTGACCAGGCTGCTAAAGCTTTCCGGTTCTCTGATAGCCATATCGGCTAGCATCTTGCGGTTGATATCTATACCGGACTTTTTCAGTCCGTTCATGAACTGACTGTAATTAATGCCCCGGGCACGGCAGGCGGCGTTAACCCTTAAAATCCACAGCCGCCGCATGTCGCCTTTTCTCTCGCGGCGGTGGGCGTAAGCGTAGGCTAGCGATTTTATCATGGATTCATTGGCGCGCTTAATCAGCCGGTGCTTGGTGCCCCGGTGACCCTTGGTGAAGGACAGTATTTTCTTATGACGGCGATGTGATGTTACGCCTCGCTTGACTCTGGGCAAGTAACGGTTCCTCCTCTATTTCGTCCCGTTCGGGATAAGCCGCGATATACGCTTGCGGTCACTGGAATCGAGTTGAATCTTTTTATCAAAAAGGGCCCTGACCCGCTTGGATTTCTTGGTCCGCAGGTGGCTTTTAGGTCCTTTAATCCTCATTATTTTACCCCGTCCCGTGATATGGAAACGGGCTTTGGCGCCCTTATGTGTTTTAAGTTTTGGCATGCTGTGCTTCCTTTGCTTCCTCTTTCTTTGCTTCCCTGGGCTCTTCCTTCTTTACTGCCTTGGGCTCTTCCTTCTTTACTGCCTTGGGCTCTTCTTTCTTTGCTTCCCTGGGCTCTTCTTTCTTTACTGCTTTGGGCTCTTCTTTGGCTTTGGCCTTGGCCATTCCCGGCGCCATGATGATATTCATCCGCCGCCCTTCCATTACCGGTTGTCGCTCCAGGTGGGATATATCGTTCAACGATTCCACCATGCGCTGTAGGACTTTCCAGCCTAGCTCGGGGTGCGTCGATTCGCGGCCCCGGAACATCAGTGTTATTTTAACTTTATCGCCTTCGGTTAATAGTTTCCGGGCGGTTCTGGCCTTGGCATCAAAATCGTGAATGCCGATTTTAGGTCTCAGCCGTACTTCCCGGAGTAAAGACAGCTTCTGGGCTTTTTTGGCCTGTTGCTCTTTCTTGGCCTGTTCGTACTTATACTTGCCGTAATCAAGAAGGCGACAGACAGGAGGTACCGAGCTGGGAGCTACTTCAACCAGGTCAAGGTTCTGCTTCCTGGACAACTCCCGCGCCTGAATTACGGGCATAATTCCAAGCTGCTCTCCCTTCTCCCCCACCAGGCGAACCTCTTTGGCCATGATTCGCTCGTTAACACGAAGTTGCTTAACTATGTTCTTTTATACCTCCTCCAAGCACAGGTGTCTTACGAACAAAAACTATACCATATTATTAGCCACAAATCAACCCTGGGGCGTCTTTCCAGCCGGATGGCTTACTTCTTTTCAGCTATTTCCCGACCGATCGTTTCCAGGAATGAGGAGTAGGGCTGTGTCGGCAGCTGTTCGCCGCCGCGACATCGTACCGAAACGGCGTTGTCGGCGACTTCCTTGTCCCCGACGATGATCATGTAGGGGACTTTTTCCAGCTGCGCCTGCCGTATTTTCAGGTTCATTCGCTCCGAGCGGTCGTCTACCTCTACACGTACCGACTTACTCTTAAACTCGGTTTCCAGCTTCCGGGCGTAGTCGAGATGGCGGTCGGCGACGGGTATGATTTTCACCTGAACCGGTGCCAGCCATACCGGGAAAGCCCCGGCATAGTGTTCGATTAAAACCCCGAAAAAACGTTCCCACGAGCCCAATAATGCACGGTGTATCATGTAAGGTCGGTGCTCCTGTCCGTCCGCGCCTACATATACTAAATCAAAGCGCTCCGGCAGGTTGAAATCGAACTGAATTGTGCTCAGTTGCCACTCACGCCCAATGGCGTCCTCGGCTTTAAGGTCGATTTTTGGACCGTAGAAAGCCCCGCCGCCCTCGTCGACCTCATACTCGAGTTTATTTTCATCAATTACATTTCGTAAGGCTTCCTGGGCATCATGCCATATCTTCTCGGTGCCGATTGACTTGTCAGGTTTTGTGGACAGGTAAACCTTTATTTTCTGGAATCCGAAAATACGTAACATGTACAGCGAAAAACGAAGTACTTCGGAAATCTCGCTGTTCATCTGCTCCGGTGTGCAGATGATATGAGCGTCGTCCTGGGTAAAACCGCGCACCCGCAGGAGACCGTGTAAAACGCCGCTGCGTTCGTAGCGGTATACGGTGCCAAGCTCCGCCCAGCGTAAAGGCAGGTCGCGGTAGGAACGTGTGTGGGATTTATAGGCCAGCATGTGGAAAGGGCAATTCATCGGTTTAAGATAATATTCGCGTTCGTCAATCGTGATGGGTGAATACATATCTTCCCGGTAAAAATCTAGGTGTCCGCTGGTCTGCCATAAATCACTCAATCCGATATGTGGGGTATAGAGGATTTCATATCCGTTAGCCAAATGCTCCTGCCGCCAGAAATCCTCGATAACGGTGCGGATGCGGCCGCCTTTTGGTGTGAAAATGACCAACCCGCCGCCGATTTCCTCGGGGATTATGAACAGGTCGAGGTCTTTGCCCAGTTTACGGTGGTCACGTTTCTTGATCTCTTCTACCTGTTCAAGGTGTTCATCCAGTTCTTTCTGGGTATTAAAGGCAATCCCATAAATACGCTGCAACATGGGATTGCGTTCTTTACCACGCCAGTAGGCCCCGGCGATATTGGTAAGCTTGAATGCTTTGATCTGATTGGTGGCATCTACATGAGGTCCCCGGCATAAATCAACGAAGTTGCCCTGCTCGTAGACGCCTACCTTATCGTCCTCAATTTCGTCAATCAGTTCCAGCTTATAGGGCTGATTGGCGAACAGCTTCCTGGCCTCGTCTTTGGAGAGCTGGCGGTATTCAAAAGGAACCCCGGCTTTGATGATTTCGGCCATTTTCGCCTCGATGACAGGCAGGTCCTCGGGCGTCAGCGTACGGGGCAGGTCGAAATCATAGTAAAAGCCGTCGGCTATGGCCGGGCCGATGCCGAACTTGGCGTCAGGGAATATGGACAGCACGGCCTCAGCCATCACGTGGGATGCCGAATGACGGATTGTTTCCAGATTATTATATTGGTTCACAAGCTTAATTATATCAGCCTCCAGCTACGAACGCAATGAGGATTATTCCGTTTTAGATTGGCTTTATCCGGAAGTGAGACTATGCCTCACCACCTTTATCCCCCTCTCCAAACAGGGCTTGAGGAAAAACCTTTGATATAGTGTTTGGAGAGGGGGAAGTATTAATAAGAGGGACTGCGCCCCTCTTCGCGGGCCACTCCCCTTTTTAGTTGATGTCATTGCAAGCGAAGCGAAGTAATTTATGTGTCTGATGTTGGAGATTGCTTCGTTGCTCCGCTCCTCGCAATGACACTCGGGAGGAGTGGAGTGGAAAAATAGCGGACATCCGCAGGGTGACACAGGGCGGTTGGGTGGGAAAAGATATCTAAATGGGGTGGGGTGGGGGTATCAATGAGCTTCGTTTTTCAGCCGGTTATCGATAAAGCTGATCAGGAACAGCAGTAGCACACTCAGACCCAACGCCCAAAGCTCCAGGTGTTTTATAGAGGCTAATGTACCGTCCAGATTAAACCAGTCGTCGATATAAGACGTCATCTTACTGAAAAGACCCAATCCCCCGCCCCCGATTAGCGCCGCCAACGCGCCGTTGGGGGTAATTCTAAGTTTGTCTTTGAAAAACCCAAAGATAACCGGCAGCGTTACACCGCAGGTGTAGACTGTAAAAGCGAAAAGCAGCGAGCTAATAATCCCGTCCAGCAGCAGCGCCACGATAAGAGAGAATATTCCCAATACCAGGATTGTCCAGCGGGAACGGGGCAGGATATTAGACTGTGAGGATGCCGGACAGAATTTACCCAGGATGTCCACTGAAAGAATCGTACTGGCGCTGAGCAGCGTGGTATCGGCTGAGGACATCACTGCACAGAGCAGGGCGGCCAGGACAATGCCTCCCAACAACGGTGAAAATATCTCCTTGATTACCGTAGGCAGCGCCTGTTCCGATGCTATTTCCGGGAATAGGACGGCGGCTCCCATGCCGATGATCGTGATTGCCAGAGCTATCGGGATGAGCAGCGCCGCTGTGGTGAACGTGGATATTCTGGCGGTTTTATCGTCCCGGGCGCAGAAAATGCGTGAGTACATGTCCGGCCCCACCACGTACGTCAGCCCGACCACCAGGAGTATTTTTACAAAATCGATGGTACCAAACTGCGAACTGACCGGGAAAGCGAACATGTCCGATGGTAATGAGCTTTGCAATCCTTCCCAGCCCCCCAGTTTTGAAAGGAGCACACCCGCTCCGGTAAAAATCCCCCCGAAGATTACCACCGTCTGAAACAGGTCGGTGCGGAGAACGGAATACTGTCCTCCCAGTAGCGTATAGAGAATGAACACCGCGGAAAATATAACCATCCAGAGCTCGCGGCTGCCCATATCCAGGACGCTCATGATGGTGCCAGCGGCGATTATCTGGGCGGCGATAACGCCTATCCAGGCCACAACTATCAGTATCGAGGAGGTAAAAGCCACCCGGCGGTCATACTGCTTTTCAATCAGTTCCGGGAGGGTGTAGAGGGCGAACCGCCTTACTTTCCCGGCGAAGAACAGTCCGAGAACTATCAGGCCGATACTCCCCACCAGCAGCCACCAGGCCCCGGTCAGGCCCTGGTTAAAGCCCCACCCGGCCATGCCGGTGGTAGCTGTCCCGCCGATGATGGTAGCCAGTAGAGAACCGGTTATGAACCAGCTGGATCTTTTCCTACCCGCTACGAAAAATTCATCCGGCTTATCGGCCTTTTTCCGGCTGATTACTCCTATGGCAAGTATGACGGCGAGATATATGATGATGATGAGTTCGGTCATCTAGTTGGTACCTATCCTTTTCGATACTTCATAATAGTATTTCTCAGGTTGGGTTGGGATACCAAAGGAATCGAGAGGAATTGATAGGGGAAAGATAATGCGGCGTTCAATCCGGGAAATATATAATAGTTCGCCCGTATGACATATAGAAAAACATTTAATGACGCATGGGTAGGATTACCGGGAGGGTTTCTCGGAGCCGATAATAGCAATTTCTATCTTCTGCCCGCATTTGGAACAGGTAATATTCATCGTAATGGGCTGTTTCATTACCCTTTCGGCAACTACCGTAACGATGGAATCGACGTTATCCAAGCGCCTGTCGAGCATGTCCAGTCGTTCTGCCAGACGCTCAATATTCAGGACGGCATTATCTTTGGCAATCCCGGTTTTATCACTCTTGGCCAATTTCTTCATCTCCGGGGATGGATTTCAGTCTAACTAATTATAGGTGCCTGACAATCGTATGTCAAAAAAGTTATGAGTCGACAATGTCATTGAAGTTATTATTGATTTATCAAAGTTACGGGGGTATAATCCAAAACAAAGTGACCGTACGGATATAAATATCCCGGGAGGAGAGAAAGATGCCTGAAGAGGAAGTTGGCAAGGTAAGCGATTTCTTCGCAAGACCGGTGGTAGCCGGTATCGACATGACTGGTAAGCTCAAGACGGGCGACAAGATTCACATCAAAGGCCATACTACTGACCTGGAGATGGTCATTGCTTCGATGCAAATTGACAACCAGGATGTTGATGAAGCTAAACAGGGCGACTCCGTAGGCGTAAAAGTCCCGGACCGGGTGAGAGCCGGCGATACCGTCTATAAAGTAATCGACTGATTAATCCACGTTTTGGACGCCTGTATGTCTACGAAGCTGTAACATCATATTTCATGATTGTTAGGGATGAACGCGGTGACCGGTTTTAAAGATTATGATAAGTACGACGGCCTGGGACTGGCCGAACTGGTGCGGAAGAAGCAGGTCAAACCGTCCGAACTGCTTGAAGAGGCGATAAGCCGGATTGACCGATTCAACGGGGATAGAAATAGCGGCTTAAATGCAGTTATCTGTAAAATGTACGACGAAGCCCGTGAAGTCGCTGATGGAGACCTGCCGGACGGACCCTTCAAGGGAGTTCCCTTTCTGCTGAAGGATCTGGATATGGCTTATGCCGGAGTGCCGCTGACCAACGGCAGCCGCTTTTTCAAGGATAATATCCCCGACCATGACAGTGAACTCATCAGGCGCTATAAAGCCGCCGGTGTTATTACCCTCGGCAAGACCAACCTCCCGGAATTCGGGCTGGCGCCGGTAACCGAGCCTGATTTATTCGGTCCCGCCCGGAATCCCTGGGACTTAACGCGTACTACCGGAGGTTCCAGCGGCGGAGCGGCGGCAGCCGTTGCCGCGAGGATGGTGCCCCTGGCTCATGCCAGCGACGGCGGCGGCTCTATTCGCATACCATCATCCTGCTGTGGATTATTCGGCATGAAACCAACGCGCGGTCGTACCCCGATGGGACCCGATTTCGGGGAATTATGGCGCGGTTATCATTGCGACCACGTAGTTACCCGTTCGGTGCGTGACAGCGCCGCTATGCTCGATGCTACCGCCGGACCTGATCCCGGTCCGCCGTACTATGCCCCACCCCCGGAGGAATCTTTCCTAAGTCAGGTAGATAAAGACCCCGGAAAACTGCGCATAGGATATACCGACGAATTCATCATAGAAACCAATCTGGATGCTACTTGCAGGGAAGGTTTGAATAGCACTATCCAGCTTTGTGAAAGCCTGGGTCACGAACTGGCAGATATCAAACCGGAATTGCAGAAAATGGGGGAGAGATTTAGTGCCGACGCTATTTCCCGGGCTTTCATCGTACTGGTATTCAGTGAAATCCGGGCTTTTCTCCAGGATTCAGCGGCGTCCATGGGTCGCCGGTTGAGTCGGCAAGATTTTGAAGATGTTACGTGGGTAATCTACCTGCTGGGTAAACAATACAGCGCTTCGGAACTGTCCCGTGCCATGAACTTGATTCAGCTGGCCGGCCGGGAAATTGGCGAACTCTTTTCCCGTTACGATGTGGTACTTACCCCCACTCTGGCACAGCCTCCCGTCGAGATAGGGGCTTTAAAATTGAAGGGGCTTATGGCAACAGCCATGAAGTGTCTCGGGTTCCTTCGGGCCGGTTGGATTCTCAAGCAAGCTATCAACCTGAAATTCAGTCTGCTGTCGGATATGTTCTTCTCGTTTATGCCGTACACACCCGTCTTCAACGCTACCGGTCAGCCCGCTATGTCCGTCCCGCTTTACTGGAGTGAAGCCGGACTGCCCATTGGTATGCAGTTCGCCGGGCGTTATGCGGATGAAGCCACCCTGTTCCGTCTGGCCGGTCAGCTGGAACGAGCCAGGCCGTGGGTCGAACGCCGGCCGCCTAATATCTAGCCGATAGTCTTCACCAGGTTGGCCATCTCGATGGCGCTGACGGCGGCATCAAATCCCTTGTTGCCCGCCTTGGTGCCGGAACGCTCGATGGCTTGTTCCAGTGTATCGGTGGTAATCACCCCGTAGATCACCGGCACTCCGGTATCCAGGTTGACCTTGGCGATGCCCTTGGTGACCTCCGCTGCAATGTGGTCGAAATGCGGTGTGCCGCCCCGGATGACAGCGCCCAGGCAGATAACGGCGTCATACTTCTTGGTCAGGGCCATTTTTTGGGCAATCAGCGGAATTTCAAAGGAGCCGGGCGTCCAGGCCTCTTCGATATCGTCCTCAACCACGCCGTGGCGGAGCAGGGCATCCCGGGCTCCCTCGAGCAATTTCTGGCTGAAGAACTCGTTAAAGCGCGAGATAACCACCCCGAACTTGAGTCCTTTTCCCAGCAGCATTCCTTCGTATTGCTTGCTCATTACTATCTCCTTGGTAGATATTTTATCCCGTGGATATTAGTCCGGCACCTCCATCATGTGCCCCATTTTCTTCTGCTTGGTCTGTAAATAACGGCGGTTGTACCGGTTCGGTTCGGCGGTAATAGGAAGCTGTTCCACAATTTCCAGTCCGTAGCTGGCCAGGCCGCTTATTTTCTTGGGATTATTGGTCATCAGCCGCATGCGGCGTATACCCAGGTCGGCCAGTATCTGGGCGCCTACCCCGTAATCCCGGTGGTCGGCCTTGAACCCGAGGGAAAGGTTAGCCTCGACGGTATCCATACCCTCGTCCTGGAGGGCGTAGGCTTTAATCTTGTTGTGGATGCCGATTCCCCGGCCTTCCTGTCTCAGGTAAAGGACTACGCCGCGGCCTTCTTCGGCTATCTTCTTCATAGACATTTCAATCTGCTCTCCACAGTCGCAGCGAAGGCTGTGGAAAACGTCACCGGTGAGGCACTGGCTATGGACGCGTACCAGCACCGGTTCATCAGTGGCTACGTTCCCCATGACCATCGCCAGGTGTTCATCGGCGTGAACACTGCTTTTGAACGCTATTACCTTAAAATCCCCGAAAGGCGTGGGCAGCTTGGCTTCGGCTACTTTTTGTACCAGTCTTTCGTGGCGGTAGCGGTAAGCAATAAGGTCGGCCACGCTGATTATTATGAGTCCGTGTTTTTTAGCAAATACCTCAAGCTGGGGCAGCCGCGCCATGGTGCCGTCTGCGTTCATAATTTCACAGAGCACTCCGGCCGGTTTCAGTCCGGCCAGCCGGGCCAGGTCTACGGTAGCTTCGGTCTGCCCGCCCCGCACCAGGACGCCGCCGTCCCGGGCGCGGAGGGGGAACATATGCCCCGGCATGAGTATGTCTTCAGGTTTAGTCTCAGGGTTTATTATCACCTGGACTGTTCGGGCCCTGTCGGCCGCGGAAATCCCTGTAGTCGTTCCTTCCCGTGCTTCCACAGCTATCGAAAATGGCGTGGTGAACTTGGAGGTGTTATTGGCGGCCATCATCGGGATACGCAATTCGTCGAGTCGCTCCCCGGTAACGGGCATGCAGATAAGCCCGCGCCCGTGCGTTGCCATGAAGTTTATCGACTCCGCGGTGACTTTCTCGGCGGCTATTACCAGGTCGCCTTCGTTTTCGCGGTCTTCGTCATCAACGACGATGACGAACTTGCCGGCTTTAATATCTTTAATAGCTTCGGGTATGGTTGCTAATGTCATTATCTAATACTCCTGTGTGGTGGGACTAATTAACCGTGAACCCGTGTTCCTGCAGGAAATCAGCCGTTATCCCGCCGACCGGTTTTTTGGTAAATTCGGCGACGTATTTGCCGATGATATCCGTTTCCAGGTTAACTTTGTCCCCAATTCTTCTATCAGTCAGGATGGTATTGTCCCGTGTAAATCCGACGATAGAGACGCTGAAAGTAGCGGCGTCTTTATCAACCACCGTCAGGCTGGTGCCGTCGACGGCGATAAACCCCTTGGTTACGATGTAGGGCATCAGTTCCCCGGGGGCTCTGAATCTCATGATCATCGCGTCGCCTTCACGGTTCAGGGATGCTAACTCGCCGGTGTCATCGATGTGTCCCTGTACCAGGTGTCCCCCTATTTCGCCGCCCAGTCCCAGGGGTCTTTCCAGGTTTACCCGGTCGCCGATTTTCAGCGAGCCCAGGTTCGTTCTTTTTAAAGTTTCCGGCATAACGTCCACGGTGAAGGATGTATCGGTAAACCCGGTGACCGTCTGGCAGACGCCGTTGACGGCAATGCTCCCGCCGAGTTGTACACCTTCGAGGATTTGACCGGCGTTGACTACCAGCCCTCCGGCCGGCAGGGAGGCAATTGTCCCTATCTCTTGAACGATACCGGTAAACATGGAAAATACCTTGCAGAAAAGATCCTGACTATCCTCATTGTAGCACTTGTCATAAGACAAGCGCAATATAACGCACTTCATTCCCCATCTAAGCCGGAATCCGGCTGTCTGTTTAAACCTGTTGCCCGGCTTGCTTCAGCACCCGCAGAGCCCTTAAAGTTACCCACTTGCTTGGTTTTCCCTTAGAGCCGTATTTGACCCACATCTTGTGATTATTATCGACCCACTCTAGTGGCCATCGGCCATTCTCGTCCTGTTTTCCCCGTATCAAGTCCATCGTATTGGCCAGTCGGGGGTCGCCACCGTATCCCAGCGAGGCAAAAGCCTCGGCAATCTGGAGAATATCCGCTCCCCAAAACGACGGGAAGCGGAATTGCCACCACCTTTTATCCGGGACACCGGTTCTGTGACCGGGAAAACCGGCTGTGGAAGGGTCCACACCTAGGAAAAAGTTTTCCCCGATTCCGATAGCCTTTTTAATCAGATCAGTTCTGCGTTCAACCTGCAGACGTGAAAATGCCAGCATTATCTTCACTCCCGCCCAGCCACAGGGCAGGAATTTATTAGTACGGCAGGCAAATAACGGGCCGAACCGGTTTAATTTCCGGAAGGGCTTCGAGCCGCCCTCCGCCGCGTCCAGACCATCGGCGTCTAACCTCTGGGGTAAATCCTCGTAAATTACCATCCGCGCCATCCACTCGTAGGCGATGTCCAGACGGCTGTCCTTCACGCCCAGATCCATTAATGAGGTCAACATATTGCCCTGCAGGCAACCTGCCGTACTTACAGGATTCCCACTGCCCGTAAACTGGCCTCCCTTTGTTAGAGCATGGTCCAGGTAGTATGAACAGGCAGTAGCTACGCGTTCATCTTCCTCTACCGAAGCGCCCAGTTCCGCCAGCGAGATAATGGACCAGACTGTGCCCTGGCACTTGGGTGAATAGCCGGCTCCCGGTTTTACCCAGTAGCCCTCCGGGTTCATATTTCCCAATACGATTGCAATCGGCCCCTCGCGATGGGCTTTTCGCCTGGCAGCTGCTATTGCCTTGTTATCGACATCGACTATATCCCGTAGAGCCAGGTATCTAACCCCGGGGTCGTCCGACTCCAGCAGCCAGTCGGTAGGGTCTGCTTGAAGTAACTTCTTCCAATCCTCTTTTTCCCCCATAGCATTTCCTCTCGATTGGCTTCCCGCATCGAGCCCGGCTATGATAGAAACTGATATTTAGTTACTTTGCCTGCCCCCCACACCTTTCGCGGTAGCTGCGTCTTTCTTGGCCGCTTCCCTAGGGCGCAGGTCGCGGGTGGCCTTGCCGGTCCGCCACATCTCGGAATCGTGTATCTCGGCCAGTTCCTTGCCCAGTATCTCCTTGTAGTCGGGTCGGCCGCATATATCTATCACGCGCTTGGTTTCCGCGCCGCTGGCCACCCTTTTATAGAGTTCCTTGAAAATCGGTAGTGTGGCCTCCTTGAACTTGGGTTTCCAATCGAGGGCGCCCCGCTGGGCCGTCGCCGAGCAGTTGGCGTACATCCAGTCCATGCCGTTCTCGGCCACGAGCTTTATCAGACTTTCCGTGAATTCCTCGACGGTCTCGTTGAACGCCTCGCTGGGGCTGTGGCCGTGTTCGCGGAGGGTATCGTACTGCGCCTCCATGATACCGGCGATGGCGCCCATGAGCACGCCGCGTTCGCCGACGAGGTCGCTGAAGACTTCACCCTCAAAAGTAGTCGGGAAAAGGTAGCCGGAGCCGACGGCTATTCCCAACGCGATGCAGCGTTCCCTGGCTCGGCCGGTGTAGTCCTGGAAAACGGCAAAGCTGGAATTGATACCCGCCCCGGAGAGGAAATTACGGCGCAATGACGTCCCTGAGCCCTTGGGGGCTACCATTATCACATCGACGTTGTCCGGGGGTATCACGCCCGTCTGGTCTTTATAGGTTATGGAGAATCCGTGGGAGAAATAGAGGGCGTCGCCCGGATTCAGGTTTTTCTTGACGTCAGGCCAAATTTGCCCCTGGGCAGCGTCGCTTATCAGCATCTCGATAATGGTGCCGCGCTTGACCGCTTCCTCTATCTCGAACAGGGTTTTGCCCGGTTCCCATCCGTCGGCTACCGCCCGGTCCCAGTCCTGCATGAACGCTTTCGACTGCCCGATGATGACATTAAAGCCGTTGTCTCTCATATTCAGGGATTGCCCCGGGCCCTGTACCCCGTACCCTAAAACGGCGATTGTCTCATCCTTGAGAATGTCAAGGGCTTTCTCCATGGGGAATTCTTCCCGCATGATTACTTCTTCTTTTACTCCGCCAAAATCTATAATGGCCATAATAATCCTCCTGATTTCACTGTTTTCCTGGCTACTAACTAATACTGTAGGCTACCTGCACGGTAACCGTTATCGTAGTTTGCCCCGGACTGATATAAGAGCCTGATTCCGTTATCACCACTGGAGCCGGGATGCTCAGGCCGTAATCTATTGAATAGGGGCTATAGCTGGTGCTTTCGGCGATGAAAGTCGGCTCGCCCAGCCTGAGGTCGCTGTTTTTAGCTATTTGCTCGGCTTTTTCCCGGGCGTTGGCCAGCGCGTTTTCGCGGGCTTCATCGTAATAAACGGTAGCATCTTCAACCGTAAACCCGAAGCTGCGTATCCGGACGTAATCGCCACCGGCGGTCACCGCCGCATCCAGGATGCCGCTGGCATTATCTATATCTCTTATTTTGACTTCCGCTATATTGGTTACCGTGTACCCGACGATAACATCCGGCTGCGAACTCCGGTAGTCCGTCACCTGGTCGATGCGGAAGTACTCGGTCTTGATGTCCTCTTCGTCGATGCCATTGGCCAGAAGGGCCTGGATGATATCGTCCATGGTTTCTGCGGCTATGCGGTAAGCTTCCGCCACGGTCTTCATCTGTACTTCAACCCCTACGTTCAGGACAGCCAGGTCCGGCGTAACAGAAACCTCGCCCTCGCCCGATACCCATATCCCCGTCTGCTGGTAACTGCTGGTATTCTGCTCTGATGCCGGCGCCGAAAGGCTATCACAGCCACTCACGCCAAGGACAGCTATTATCAGTAATAAAAGACCGGCCAGGAAATATATGTGTTTCATTGCCGCCACCTCCACGATAGAGTCACATTATTGAGTATAGTTAATGTCCGGGCTGAAATCAAGATGTCTGTTTCTTAAAAAGTCTTTTCGGGTACAGAGTTCTCCCAAAATCAGTATTAGGCTGTGTAAAATGGGGGGTAGCTTTGATGCGCCGGATTTATTCATCTGTCATAATTTATAGAAGGGTATTATCACCAGGGAGGTCCTGTGAAACTGAAAGCGGTGGTAATCGGCGCGGCGGTCTTGCTGATAACGCTTACGCTGGGTGCCGGGGTGGTGTTCGGTAATAATCACTATTTCTTGAGAGCCGACCCGGTGGTCGTGTTCCCGGATACCAATCTAGAGGCCCTAATCCGTGACACTATCGACAAGCCAGAAGGGGATATCCGGGCCAGCGACCTGGATAGAATCGAAGGCCTGTCGTCTGGTGGGAATAACATCACCGACCTGACCGGGCTGGAACACTGCCGCAACCTGCGGTTACTCATGCTCAGAGATAACGATATCAGTGACCTGTCGCCTATTCTCGACCTTCCGGCGCTGGAGTTTCTCATTCTAAACGGCAATAATATACAAACGATTCCTGACCTCTCGGGACTGCCAAATCTTGAAGGTCTTTTTCTCGATAATAACGGGATTAGTGATGTCTCTCCGCTGGCGGGAATGACCGCACTTGTGGGACTTACCCTGAATAACAATAACATCAGTGATATCCGCCCCCTGGCGGGTTTGACCGCCCTGGACTTACTGGATATCATGGGAAACCGGATAAGCGACCTTTCACCTCTGGCGGGTATGACCGGGCTGACCTCCCTTACTTGTGGCTATAATAGCATCAGCGACATCAGCCCTCTGGCCGGCCTGAGCGCTCTGGGTATTCTCAACCTGCGTCATAACAACATCACCGATATTACCCCCCTGGGAAACCTGACCGGCTTACTCACCCTCGTCCTGTCGGAGAACAGCATCGAGGATATTACGCCGCTGATGGAGGGCACCCTGCCGGCCTCCGCTTCAGACGTCCCCCATTTTTTTCTGGAAGATAATCCTCTAAACGAGTTCTCCCTGGATACCTGCATTCCCTGGCTTGAGGCATACGGGGTACAGGTTTACTACTAGATTTACTCCGGCCTCCCCCATTTAGATATCTTTTCCCGCCCGGCCGCCCTATGTTATTTCCGGCTTATTCCGTTGACTGCTTTTTGGACTTCGATACCTGTATGCCGGGCGTAGACGTTAATTCTCTTATTAATTTATACTTGTATCTGTCTTTTTTTAGTAATTCTCTCGCCGCCTCATTAATTAGGTCTGACAATGACCGGGAGACAGCGATAGCTTTCAGGCGCAGGGCTTTATGCAAATCCGGGTCTAAATATACTGTAGTTCTTTTGGCTGGGGTAGTCATCACAACACCTCCTGGGCGATAACATTATAGCATCATAGCGTCATGGAGTCAAAGCGTTTAAATGAGGTAAAAAAAATATATCAATTGCTTCAACATAGAATTATTGACAAATAAATAAAGAGGATTATAATATGTATGCTTTACGAAAGCTAAAAAATAAAGGAGATACTTAAAATGCCTGAAGACAAAGCAAGTATCATGCGTGAGTTCGTTAAAACATGGGAAGCAGCGGATGTAGAGAAATCTCTAGCTCTATTCAATGAGGATGCCGTCGTGACTGAACCTCTCGGTACCTTTCGGGGTAGGGACGCGATTAGACACAGTCTTGCCGCGAGGTTCAAGACCAATAAAAATACGAAGGTCATAGAGACCGGCAATGGTATTATCGGTCAGGGAAATAAAGCGTTTTTCGAATTTACCATCAGCACTTATATTCAAAGCAAAAATTGCGAGTTTCTCGTTATGTGCGCTTACGAAATCAGCGATGGTAAGTTTAAGACCCTCACGACAGTTTACGATCGTTTGCTGATTGCTCAGCAAGTAGCCCCGTGGCCGGCCAGTATCCTGGTTAATGTAGTTGTAAACCAATCGAATAAGGCGATGAAATAGACGACTCATAAATGCTATAATAGGATGTATGGATGTCCTCGCCGACCTTAATCCCGCCCAGAAAGAAGCCGTAGAGACTATCGAGGGTCCGGTGCTGATACTGGCCGGGCCCGGCAGCGGTAAGACCCGCGTCATTACCCACCGCATCGCCTACCTTATCCGCACCTGCGGTGTTAATCCCCGGCGCATCATGGCGGTTACCTTCACCAATAAGGCCGCCCGGGAGATGGAAGCCCGGCTCAACCAGCTGGTTAGCGCTTCGGTGAATGACCTCACCATCGGCACCTTTCACGCCATATGTGCCCGCATCCTGCGCACCGAGGGGAAGGCCATCGATATCAATCCCCGGTTCGTCATTTATGACGATGACGACCAGATAAGTCTGCTCAAACGAAGTCTGCAGGAGTTGGACCTCGACCCCAATCAATATGCCCCGAGAGCTATACAGTCGGCCATATCCAGTGCCAAGAGTCAGATGCTGACCCCGGCCGATTATCTTTTGCGAGGACGCAGCTATTTTGAGGAAATTGTGCAGCGGGTTTACGAGCATTACGAAAAACTACTTACCGACAGCAGCGCCCTGGACTTTGATGATTTATTGATGAAGACGGTACAGCTTTTCCGGCAGAACCCGGATATCCTGGAAAGGTACCAGTCTAGGTATATGCATGTGCAGGTGGACGAGTTCCAGGATACCAATCTTGTCCAGTATGAGATGATGAAGCAACTGGCCGGCAAATACCGCAACATCTGCGTCGTCGGCGACCCCGACCAGTCGATTTATTCATGGCGGTCGGCCGACCTGCGCAACATCCTCAACTTTGAAAAGGACTACCCGGATGCCAAGGTTGTCCTGCTGGAGCAGAACTACCGCTCCACCCAGTTGATTCTGGAAGCGGCTTCTCACATCATCTCCACCAATCAGCAGCGTAAGCAGAAGGAGCTATGGACGGATAATGAACCGGGTGTGCCGCCGGCGGTTATCGAGACCTATACCGAGATGGAAGAAGCTCAATTCGTCGTTAGCGAGATAGACAAACTGGCCAGCCAGGGCGACGTAAATCCCGGCGACTGCGCCGTGATGTACCGTACAAATGCCCAGTCGCGGGCCTTGGAAGAAGCCTTTATCCGCTACGGGATGCCCTACAAGCTGGTGGCCGGCACGCGTTTCTACGAGCGGCGTGAGGTCAAGGATATCATCGCCTATCTCCGGCTGGTCCAGAATCCTTTCGACTCCGTAAGCCTGCTGCGGATTATCAATGTCCCGGCGCGGGGCATCGGCCAGCACAGTCTGGATGAGCTTATCCAGTGGTCGCGGTCGCAGGGCGTACCCGAGTATCGCGGACTGCAGCTTCTGGCTAATATATCGGAGGGGGATACTGACCTGCCCTTTAATTCCCGGACGGTGAAAACGCTGACGGGATTCGCCGTCATGCTGGATGAGATGATTACCAGGAGTCGCGAAATGAGCCTGCTCGGTTTATTCGATACCGTGGTAAAAAACTCCGGCTACAAACAGTACCTGGCCGGACTCGTCGACGGCGAGGACCGCTGGGAGAATATCCTGGAGCTCCGCGGGGTTGCCCAGGACTACCGCGACCTGCCACCCGTTGAAGGTCTGATGACTTTCCTCGAGGGCGTGGCGCTGGTATCGGATGTTGACGGCCTGGAAGAAAAGGCCGATACCGTCACGCTGATAACACTCCACCAGGCCAAGGGACTGGAATTCCCGGTGGTGTTCATCGTCGGCATGGAGGACGGTATCCTGCCCCATTTCCGGTCGATTGACGACCCCGAACAACTGGAAGAGGAGCGCCGACTTTGCTACGTAGGCATCACGCGGGCCCGACGGAGGGTGTACCTGGTGCGCGCTTTCCGGCGCCGTTTCATGGGTAGCAGCACCGTCAATCAACCGTCACGCTTTCTCAAGGATATTCCCGCCCGGCTTCTGTCCGATGGTGGTAATTGGGAAGGCGAAGACCGCCAGATGGCAGCCCCGGAGACCACCTGGAGTCACGAAGGCGAACCGGACTACGATGCCCCGGAATTACGGCCCGGTGACCACGTTACGCATGTGCAGTTCGGTGAGGGCGTGGTGGTGAGTTGTCAGCCGGTAAAACACGACGCCGAGGTGGTGGTGGCTTTCGACGGGGCGGGAGTAAAAAGGCTTTTACTCAGCTTTGCCAGATTAGAGAAGATGTAGGATTTCCCAACCTCCCCGTATCCCCACTTTTTTATTTCCCCTCTCTACCCATCCCCCGCTTTTTCTTTCACACCCGAGCCCGCCCTCGTGGCTTTCTCGGCTAATCCCGTAATATTACTTTCCTAACCCCAGCAGGGGAATAGATTGTGAAGAGAGAGCTATATTCTTAATGCACAACGAGGTGTTCAAGAGGGGGCGTCAGCCCTCCTTTTCTAAAGGAGGGGGACCGAGGGGGAGGATTCTATAATAAATAATTCCCCCTCTCCTGCGGAACGCCTTGTCAGGAGAGGGGGACAAAGGGGGAGAGGTATAGAAATCCCCCCTTTCTTTCGCCCTTAATAAAAACTAATCCACGAACTTGAAGAGACGGGTCAGTCCACCCGGTGTCGGCAGGTTATAAAGGCGTACGGCATTCCCCCCGAGTATCAGGTTCATATCATCCTGGCTGATGTCCAGGGCAGTTACCTGCCTTAAGCTCCATCCCCAGATATCCACCTGATGCCGGACTATCCCTTCCTTGAGGTTCTGGCGCGTATAAACGGGCGGGTAATGCCCGGGCTGGGAGTACAGCGGCAGACTGGCGCCCCAGTCGCAGCCCCAGAGCAGCTTTTCCGGCCCGACACTGGGGTCGTACAGCGCCTTGTGGTAGAGATCCGTCCACCAGCGGCCGGTCTCCAGGTAGATGTTCTTATGGGAAGCCGCTACGTGAAGACAGCACTCGTAAAACCACTCCCACCAGCCGCCTTCGATGCCGGAATGCTCCAGGATAATGGGTACGTCCGGGTAGGCCACCGCCAGCGTGTGCGCCCAGAGCGGATTATAGGTGATGGAAGCGGGATGGTAGGGAACACCGTAGCCGCCGGGAGTACCGGTATGGTACCGGAAGGGAATCTTATAACTCCGGCAAAGTTCCACCAGCATGTGCAGATTACGCATGACGCATTGCTCCGGCTCCATTTCCACCTTGTCGTTCTTGGACTTGACGGCCGGCCAGACTCCCTCGCCGATGCCGACGAATTCGCCGGTCTTGAGCAGGGTCTCCGTCTCTTCGATCATAGCCTCGATAGTAAGCTCAATCTCGCTGCGGCGCGCCCGGTGCCGGGTCTCTTCCGGGAAGCAATTGCAGACGAATTTATCCGGATTCTTCCTCTTTTGCTCCAGGTTAATTTCAGTACTCATGCCGAACACGCCCGGTGTCTGCAGAACGCACATGTCCACGCCGTAGCATTCCATGTCGTATAACAGGCGGGGAGAGTTATCATAGGCAACGACCTCGTTCATCACCTGGCCGAGGTCTTTGTAGTTGTCCGAGCCCTTAAGCGCCTTACCGGCGGCGTGCCGCTGCGAGTGGACGTGGGTGTCCACAACGAATCTTCCAGCTTTTATTATCTCCTCCTTTGAACTAACCGTTGTTATTTAATGACTTCATCAGCCATAAGCTGCTCGATTTCTTCTTGGGAAAGACCCAGCAGCCCCCTGAATACATCATAATTGTACTCACCGAGGAGCGGTGGAGGCGAGTATTCGGGGGTAGAACCGTAGGCCGGACGCCAGGGTAGGCCGGCTAAAGTCAATTCGCCGACAAATGGGTGTTCCGTATCGATAAAGAACTTCCTGGCTTTCAACTGCGGGTCATCGACGAGGTCTTTAATGTTCAGGGAGCACCCCGCGGCTACACCCGCTTTCTGAAGTAATGCCATAATTTCATATTGATGGCGTTCCCGCGTCCACTTTGTTATCAGGAAGTCCAGTTCGTCCTGGTGTTCAAGGCGGTTATTCATGGTACTGAACTCCTCCCGCCGGGTCCAGTCGGGGCTGCCGATTGCTTTACAGAAGGCCTGCCAGTCATCATCATTGGCCACAGCGATGGCCACCCACTCGTCTTCTCCCTGGCAGCGGTAACAACCGTGGGTCGCCATTGCTTTATCGCGGTTGCCCATCCGCTCGCCGGTATCGCCGTTCATGTTGTAGTCCATGACTATCTCACCAAGGAAGTTGATACTCCCTTCAATCATAGCCGCATCGATATATTGTCCCTCGCCGGTTTTATTCCGATGAAAGAGGGTGGCCATCACAGCGAAGGCCCCGTGCATGGCCTGGGTGGCGTCCGTCCATGGGGAAACGCCTACGGTGAAGGGATGGCTGCCGGGATATCCGTTGAGATAGGTGGAGCCGTCGAAAGCTTCGACTATTTCCGCGTAGGCCGGCCGCGCCCGGTGCGGTCCGCTCCGCCCGTAACCCGAACCGGCGTACACGATAATGTCCGGCTTGATTTTCTTTAGTTCATCATAGCTCAGTCCCAAGCGCTCCAGGACCGGCCCACCGAAGTTTTCGGTGACCACGTCGCTCTTCTGTATCAGCTTTTTTACTAATTCTTTGGCCTTCGGCTGGTTCATGTTCAGGGTGATACTCTTCTTGCCGAAGTTCAGCGACATGAAGGCGGTGCCGCCATCGGGATTTCCCCGCTCGATACCCGGCGGTGCGCCGACCATCCGCATGAAATCTATCTTCAGGCTGGTCTCCACCTTGATAACCTCGGCACCCATACCCGCCAGCCACTGCGTCAGGTGAGGTCCGGCCCACATCTGCCCGAAGTCGATAACTCTAATGCCGTTCAGGGGTAAACCGGGAGTTGCCATCGCTAAATTACCACCTCGCTTTTCAGCTTTTCTAAGTCGGCTTCGTTATAGTCCAGAATACCACAATACACCTCGGCATTATGTTCGCCCAGGAGTGGGGCGGGACGGGATATCCGCCACGGCGTGGCCGAGAGCTTATAAGGAGCGCCCGGGTATTGCAGCGGACCGGCAGCGGGATGGTCAACGTCAACGAAGTACTCCCGGTAGGCCAGCTGTTCGTCAGACACGACTTCCTTCACCGAGCGCACCGGTGAACAGGGGACCCCGTAGGCGATGGCCGCCTTATCGATTTCCGCCATGGTATATTCTTTAGTCCACAGCGCCACCAGGCGGTCGAACTCCAGCACGTAGTCACCCCGGGCCATGGGGTTCCGGAACATATCCGATTGCGTCCAGTCTGGTTTCCCCATCATTTCTATCATTTTATTCCAGTGGGGCCCTATCCAGATGCAGACGAAACCGTCTTTACAGGGGTAGAGAATGCCGCCCCGGCGTTTCCGGCCCAGTTCACGGGTGGGTAACAATCCCTCGCACATGCAGAAGGCCAACTCCTGGCGCGACACCGAGGTCACGGCTTCCTGGGCGGAAATATCGATATGCCGTCCGCCGCCGTGGAGCTGGTTGGACAGCACCTCGGCCATGGTACTCACGGCCGCCGTCAGGCCGGTCATGAAATCGGCGGCATTGGCCGGGCCCCGCAGGGGACTGTATTTCTCGAGGTCATCCACGCCCTCGGCGGGATTGCCGAAAGCTTCGCCGCTCATGTGGGAAGTGATAAGGTCGCATCCCTTGTAGTCGCGGTACGGACCGGTCTGTCCGAAGGGAGAAATCGAGGTCATTACGAGAGATGAATTCAAGTGTGAAATACCGGCATAATTCAGTCCCGGTTTAACCATTTCCGCCGGGGGATTGCTCTCGATAAGGACATCCGCTCAGGCCACTAGGCGTTGAAATATTTCTCTACCAACGCGGGTAGTTACATCAAGGGTGATTCCCGCTTGCCGGTATTGAGAAACAGGAACAGGCCGCTTTTTTCGGGATGCGGCGTATTACCGGGAAACGGCCCCCGGTCGCGGGCGCGGTCGCCTCCATCCGGTTTTTCCAGCTTAATTACATCAGCGCCGAGGTCGGACAGGAGCTTACCGCAATACGGCGCGGAAATGAACTCGCCAAATTCCAGGACCTTAACGTTTTCAAGTGGGCCGCGAATTGCACTCATTGGCCGCTTGGTATTTCCCCTTCGGTGTTATTTACACTAATAGTACGGTAACCCGAAATATACCCGACTATATTTGGTGGATTTCTCCCGTGGCCTTATTCTTCCAGTACCCCCGGTGCTGTAGCGCCCACTTGAATGTGATAGCCCCGGGACGTGGGCAATCATTAACACAGCAGCCGCCATACCAGCATTCATCAGGATGCAATATGATAGGCGGTTTGCCTTTTTCCGGATTGGGTATGAATACGTCTATCTGGCAGACTTCTACGCAGGTATTGCAGCCATCGCAGATATCAGGATTAAAAACTACTGGAGCACTCGGTGTGGTAACATTTGGAATGGCGCTTATTTTTTCCTTAGACATCTTTTCCTCCAAAAACCAGTGCGTTTAAAAGGTATAATGTTGATTTTGATACTATCATTTGCCTTTATATACACCGGTATAGTCTTTATTATGGGCTTCATACTGTTGTTTCATGTTCCCCCAGAAGGCCAGGGGCAGTTCCCCGGTTTTGACCTTGCCATTTTCCTGCTTAATCGTAAGGTACTTCCTCCATTCCGGCGGGTCGAGATTCGGGTAGTCTATTCTCCGGAAGTTCAGCGGGACACTGCTGGCCTTGCGCGCCAGCGAAGCCTGAAGGATGATTTGAGCGTAAGTTAAGAGACTCAAGTCTTCCAGACTGCGCGTCAGCTTATGCGGGTCCAGAGCGAAGAGTTGAGGCACCGATTCCTCTTCGATTCTTCGCAGGGTATCGAGACCCATATTAAGAAGAGATTCGGTCTTGAATTCACTGCAATAATATTGCATGGCTCTCGCGATACCGGCGTGCAGTTCTTTCCACTCCATGCCGCCGGTGCGCTTGATGGGGGCGTAGACCCGGGCTTTCTCAAGGGCTATCTGTTCGCGGGATATCTTAGACTCACCGACCTCCCGGGCATAGGCCGCGGCTTTTCGGCCGGCGTACCTGCCCGTGGCCGCCGCATAACTGTGGTCCTCGGGAGAAAACGTCTGCATTCCGGCGGCATATAGCCCGTCGATGGTAGTCTTCAAGTTCCAGTCGACCAGGACGCCGCCGCCATGACCGGCATCTCCCCATTGCGGTGGACTGTTGCCCTCGATAAATTTGTAGCTCTGGAGTAGGTCGCGGCTCTCGTCATAGCCGGCATCGTTGAAAGTTTTGATAATAATTTTAGTGGTAGATTCTTCTCCCAGCATCAGATTCCAGGTGGCTTTTCTCTCTACATCCGGCATGGACGGGAAATCGCCGTAGAATGGCAGCGCATATTTGCCTTTAAGGATGCCATCCCGGATAGATTGCTCGACATCAGGCGCTGGCATCATCGCTCCCCAGTCTTCCCAGCCCTGAATAGGATACGGTACCCTTTTACCGTTGGCATCGACGAGGGGGACATTTTCGTAGCTGGCGTCGCCCGCCCCGGTATACCACTTGTGCTTATAGCCGGTAGCAATGCGCAGGACCCCGGAGGATTCCATCGTGGTTAGTTCGGCCCCGGCTCTCCAGGCCATGACGGTGCCATCGCCCGTAATTGCCCGGGACATCATGTTGGAATACCCGCCTAATTCGGTGCTTATCAGCCATATCGACCCGGCTCCGGCGGTGGCGAGGATAGCCGCTTTTGATTTAAAAATCATGAATTCACCGGTACGGTTGTTGACCCCGGTGGCCCCGACTACCCGGGCGCCCTGGACGCCGTTCTCGGTCAGCAGGCTGGTCACTGCCACGCGGTCGAAAATCTTGACTCCCAGACGCTTGCATTCCTTTTTCAGGGCGGGTTTAAAAGTGGACCCCCAGACTCGTATTACCACATTGTTCCTGGTATGGTCCGCCTGATAGAATTTCATTTTGTCTTCATCTGTCTCGGCTGAAGCGAGATAGCTATGTACTCGAGTATAGCGTGGGGAAAACATGATTTTACTCTTTTCATCCCGGCCTTCGGCACCCTTGTATTCATCATCGGTATCTCTAACTTTGCCGCCCATCTTTTCCAATTCGAGCAGACAATCATAGTTCTCCCGGCACTGGATCTGGATGCCGATACCGTTGCAATAGGGACGGTCGGCCATGTGCTCTGCCCACTCATCCGTGTCTACATTGGATAAAGGGTTCGCGGGAGCATTACACCAGTGATCGCAACCCGGGCCTCCGGCGCCGCTCCTGATAGTATCACCTTTTTCCGCCAAAACCACATTCAGTCCCTGCCTGGCGGCGCTGATGGCCGCCCAGCAGCCGGCGATACCGCCGCCGATTACCAGGACGTCGGCATCGATTTCTTGCTCCTGGTCGAAGCGGATAGGATACGGCCAATCCGGTGCGCGACCTTGTTCTTTGAAGTAGTCATGCCATGTACTCATGTTGGTTTCCTCCTTATGTATATTTTCCAGGTTATATTAATAACTTGATTTATCCCCGTTGACGGTTCGCATCACAGCTCTATCTCCTTCAGGTCGGTGGCCGGCACCAGCTTGGCCTCGGTAAGTGCCTGCACCTCCGGAACCGCCCATCCGGGGGCTGTTTCCTTGAGGACCAGTCCTGCATTAGTCACTTCGATTACCGCCAGATCAGTTATGATTAAACTAACGCATTGCCGGGCTGTCAGGGGAAACGTACAGTTGCTGACGATACGCGGCTCGCCTTCCTTGGTATTATGCAACATGGTGACGATGACTCTTCCGGCTCCGACAGCCAGGTCCATGCCTCCCCCCATGCCGGTGGCCGGTCGACCGGGACGTCCCCAGTTAGCCAGGTCGCCCTTTTCGGAGACCTGGTAAGCCCCGAGGACCACGATGTCAATATGACCCCCTCGAATCATGTCAAAGGATAACGCGCTATCGAAAAAGCACATGCCGGCCAAGGGAATCACCGGTTGGTCGGAGGCATTTATCAGTTCGTAGTCCTTTTCGTTATCGGCGGCCAGGTTACCGTAACCCAGTACTCCGTTCTCGCTCTGGAAAAAGACCGCACGACCCTCGGGGATAAAATCAGCGCATAGACCGGGCATACCGTAGCCCAGGTTCACTACCGAGCCGTCCGGGAACTCCCTGGCGGCTCTTAAAGCAATTGTCTGGTTATCCAGACGACTTTTCATCGCGGCACCTCGACAATGCGGTCGACGTATACGTGAGGGGTGACGACCGCCTCCGGGTCGAGTTTGCCGGGCTCGACCAGTTCGTCGACCTCAACGATAGTGGTTTTAGCGGCAGCCGCCATCACCGGGTTAAAGCACCGGGCCGTTCCTTTATAGACCAGGTTTCCCAGGCTATCGGACCGGTGCGCCTTGATCAGGGCGAAATCGGCCGTGAGCGGCATTTCCAGGATGTATTCTCGGCCGTTAATGACTTTCTTATCCTTGCCTGCCTCGATGACAGTACCGATTCCCACCGGCGTATAGAATCCGCCCAGTCCCCCCGCGCCGCACCGGATTCTCTCGGCCAGGGTGCCCTGCGGGACTGTCTCAATCTCGACTCTGCCCTCGTTGTGGAGTTTTTCCAGCGGAGATGTGGGCGGCATACCCCCCAGCGCCGGCACCGACCCGATGAATTTCTTTACCTGGCCGTTCTCGAAGAGAAGTCCCGAGTCGTGATATCCCCCCGGTTTGATGCGACGGCTGAGTTCAAATCCGACACCGCCCATGTTGGCGATGACGGTTAGTTCCCTGGCTCCCTGCCGGGCCAGGGCTGCGATTAAATTAACCGGCAGGCCGCCGAAGGAGCCAAAGCCGCCGATCATTACGGTAGCCCCGTCGGGAATATCGGCTACCGCCTTATCACAATCACTGAATATCTTATTTACGGGCATCCCGGACTCCCTGAATTAATGCTTGATTACCGGCTGATTTAAAGATAGCGTGTTCACGGTGTTGATGAGTATTTATATAATGTTAGTAGGGGACGTGTCAAACATGGAAAATCAGGCGATGAAATATGACGGTAGCCCGGGATTAAGCCGGGTGTTTAAGAGGGACTTCAGTCCTTCTTTTCATATCAGGACGGGAGCGGCGGGGAAAAATAAACCTCTTTTGACTACCCCCGACTAAAAGGTTAAACTGGAATAAAATTACTTGACAAGGTACACGCTACCGTGTAAGATATGGATGAGATGGGCATCAGGGTACTCGACGATAAAACGATTGGTCGGATTGCCGCCGGTGAGGTTATCGAGCGGCCGGGCTCGGTGGTGAAGGAACTGGTGGAAAATGCCCTGGATGCCGGGGCAGGTCGTATCGAGGTCGAAGTAAGGGGCGGCGGCATCAGCCTGATTCGGGTCACCGATAACGGCAGCGGCATACCGGCAAACGAAGTAGAAGCGGCTTTCCGGCGTCACGCCACCAGCAAGCTGAGCAGTTTTAACGATTTGTTGTCTATCGGCAGCCTGGGATTTCGCGGCGAGGCTTTGCCCAGCATTGCCGCCGTGGCCGAAGTGGAAATGCTTACCCGCATTGACGAAGAGTCGACGGCGACTTATATCGTCCTGGCCGACGGTAAGGTTACCGATAACAAGAAGCAGGCGCGCTCAAGGGGGACGACCATCACTGTCAGGAATCTGTTTCAACGTGTCCCCGCCCGACTGAAATTCCTGAAATCGGTAGCCACCGAGAACAGTCGTATCGCCGGCGTCGTCAGCCAGTACGCCTTGGCCTACCCGGAGGTGGGCTTTACCCTGACCATCGACGGCAAAACCACGTTGAGTACCTCGGGCAGGGGGGCGCTTATCGACGCCGTAATCGATGTTTACGGGAAGGAAATCGCCGGTAAAATGCTGCCGCTGGCCCAACCGGAAGAATCGTGGCAGGGTGGTGCTAACACTCCTGTTATCGAAGTCAACGGGATGGTCGGCTCTCCGGATTTAAGCCGGTCGGGTCGAAATTATCTGAGTTTTTTCATCAACAGACGCTGGGTGAGTAGTCGATTGCTCTCGTACGCGGTCGAAGAGGCTTATCACGGACTCCTCATGACGGGCAAGCACCCGGTGGCTGTCCTGAATATCTCCCTCCCGCCGGGAGAGGTCGATGTTAATATCCACCCAACCAAGAATGAGGTGAAATTTCGGGACGACTCCCGGGTGTTCGGGACTGTCCAGAGGGCGGTGCGCCGGACTCTGGTAGCGCAGGCTCCCGTGCCGGGCATCGAAGATATAGCGGCGACCTACCAGGCTCCGGTTTCGCGGGGTCAGGCATCATGGGGCTTTCCGGCGGTGAAACGACCGAACGAAACAACGACGGGCGAAGTCCAGCCGCGGCTGACCGACTCCCTTCCTCTGCTGCGGGTGGTGGGACAGGTGCTCAACAGCTATATCGTCGCCGAGGGACCCGACGGACTCTATATCATCGACCAGCATGCCGCCCACGAGAGGGTTCGCTTCGAAGAGGTGCAGCGACAGCGTCAACAGCAAATGGAGGTGCAGGGACTGCTGGAGCCGGCTACCTTCGAGGTTTCGGTGCAGCAAGACCAGATGATGAAGTTGTGCCTGGAAGAGCTTACCGGATTCGGTTTTTCCCTGGAACCGTTCGGGGAGAGGACCTATCTGGTACGGGCCGTCCCGGCGCTGGTGGCCGCGGCTAACTGGTCGGAAATGCTGCGGGAACTGCTGGAGGAATTATCCGGCGAGGAGAAGAGTCGGTGGGAGGAGAAGATTGTGGCATCGATTGCCTGCCACGGGGTGGTGCGCAGCGGCCAGACGCTGAGCATGGAAGAGATGCGGGAGCTGGTACGTCAGCTGGAACAATGTGATAGCCCCCATACCTGCCCGCACGGTCGGCCGACCATCATCCACCTGAGCGGCGGCCAACTGGAGAGGCAGTTCGGGAGGACCTGATGTCATTGCGAGGAGAGTAGCGACGCGGCAATCTCTATCTGGTAGGCCAACCCCCACCGCCCCTTTATAGATATCTTTTCCCACCCGGCCGCCCTCGCGGCAGCGTGCTGATGTCCGTTAGCTTTACCCCA
>DAOUER010000101.1:0-31976 GCA_034430375.1 Dehalococcoidales bacterium | reverse complement strand
ATGATCGGCGCTACTATTGAAATCGAAGGGGAAAAGCTACCCTTCCGGCCGGTAGCCGCCGTTATGTTCCGCGGCGGACAGGGGCATACTAATTCAGCACACAGCTATATTGCCATGTGTCTCCTCAATGCTATCGTCGGCGCTATGGATGTCCCCGGCGGCACGCTCGGTTGGCCGGCTTACGTAGAAGGATATCCGGACACAGGGCGTTTCCGCATGGTACCTTACGCCTGCAAAGACGGCATGCTCACGGCCGGGTCTTTCATGGAACACCGCCCCTGGCCCATAGAAGACTCCCAGGTGCCGTACACTACCCTCATGAAAGAACTCACCCCGACGGCATCGTTCTCTCCCCACCCGGTGACTTCGGACTTTGATAAGTACTGGGATAAGCTGGGGCGCCCCTACGAGATAGAGATGGCGATGATTTTCGGCGCCAACATGATTCGCAGCACCCAGAGCCGTGAAATAGCGGAGGAATTCTGGAAGAAAATACCGTTCATCGTCACCTTTAATATCCTTCCCAACGAGTTTTGCGAGGGCTTCGCCGATATCGTGCTGCCCGACCTGCATCCCCTGGAGGCCTACTGTCTCTTCGGGACGCATGGTCCCTTCTTCAACCACCCCATCGGCATGGAAGGCTGGGACTTCCCAGTACGCCAGCCCGTCGTTAAACCTGCCTATGAACGCAGGAACAAGCTCGAGGTCCTCTGGGACCTAGCTGATAGATTAGGCATGAGAGAAGAGATGAACAACTACTACAATGTCTACTTTACCAGCTTCGGCGGCGAGGCGCTGATTGGCGGCGATATAGATAGCATCAGGCACTTGGGCGATATAGATCCCGAAAAAGTAGTCCAGTTGATAAAACCCGATGAGAAAATTACCTATGACGAGATGATGGACCGTGCCCTGAAATTCTACTTCGGCGATGAACACGGGCTGGAATACACCCTCAAGAACGGTCCCGTTAAATGGCCTAAGAAACCCAAGGAAGCTTACTGGCGCTGGTATGTGGACGTGAGGATACCCATTTACATGGAGCATATCGCCGAGCTGAAAGAAAACGTCATGAAGAATGCCGAGAAGGCTGGGATAGAGCTCGATTGGGAGCAGTTTACTCCTCTCACCAGTTACTTTACCCCGCAGGTAGGCAAGGAACTCTCCGATGAATACGACCTCTACAGCTTCTCCTATCGCGATATTCTCCACAACGGCACCTATACCATGGAGATGCCCTGGCTCGACGAGGTCAGTCGGCAAAATCCTTATACCTACAACATCACCATGAACGCCGATATGGCTGCCAAGAAGGGACTGAAAGACGGTGACCTTATCTGCCTCGAATCGCCCTACGGACGCAAGACCACCGGCACCCTCAAGACGATGCAGGGCCAGCACCCCCAGACGGTGGCGATATCTGCCTGCTCCGGCGCCTGGGCAAAGGGTGCCCCTATTGCCTACGGCAAGGGTACCAACTTCAATATTCTACTTGAATCAGACTTCAAGCACGCCTGCCCGGTATGCTGGAGCCAGGAAACGGCCGCTACCGTCAAAGTCTATAAGATTGACCACAGAATTGAATTCGATGGAGCCGGAGGTGACAAACTATGAGATGGGGAATGGCCATAGAACAGAAAAGATGCATCGGGTGCTACGAGTGCGTCCTTGCCTGCAAGGCAGAGCACTTCCTGCCGCCGGACATCTTCTGGAACAGGGTCCTGATTGGCGAGAGCGGCAAGTATCCCGCCGTTACCAAGCTTATCTATAACATCCGCTGTAACCAGTGCGCGGACCCGGCTTGCGTTAAGGTCTGTCCTACTGGGGCTACCTACCAGCGCCCGGACGGCATTGTCGTGGTTGATGAAGACAAATGCGTGGGTTGCCGCTACTGCATGATTGCCTGCCCCTATCAGGCCCGGTCGTTCTATGAGGATGGTAATGCCGAATACTTCCCGGGGCAGGGACTTACCGAGCACGAGAAGATAGGCAAAACACTGTATCCGCACGAAGTAGGCGTGGTACAGAAATGCGTCTTCTGCAAGGAAAGGATTGATGCCGGTCTGGCGGCGGGCTTGACGCCCGGAGTCGACCGCGAAGCTACCCCGGCCTGTGTTATTGCCTGCCCCACCAAGGCCATCCACTTCGGCGACCTGGACGACCCCTACAGCGAGATAAACCAGATCATCAAGGAGAAGAAGGGCAAAGCCTTCCATCCGGAATATGATACACAACCGTCGATTTATTATATCGACTAAATGTTCAGTAATAAACTGAGGAGGACTAGGGAAATGATCGGCACAAGACCGTATGAGTTTATGGTAAAATACACTCCCCAGCGGGACTGGATAGAAGGACATGGTATATTGATAGCTTTTGCCCTGTTCTTCGGGGGTATCGCCGGCGGGCTGTATCTGGTTTCTTTATACTTCGATAGTATGTGGGGTATGTTTGTCGCCTGGATACTGGCCATGGTTACCGGTATGACGGACATGGCCCACCTGAGCAAACCCATGAGGTTCTGGAGGATGATACTCAAGCCTAAATCTTCCTGGATATCCCGCGGCTTTATATTTATCTGGCTGTTCCTCGGTGCGGCGGCTATCCAGATGGCGATTTCTTACTGGGCAGGAGGGACGGCCGCAGAGACCGTCTTCAAGGTACTGGGCGGTATCATGGCGTTCGGCGTGGCGATTTACAGCGGTTTCGTGGTGGGATACGTCGGCGCTATCAAGCTCTGGAACTCGGCAATAATACCCATCCTTTTCGTCATCGCCGGTGTGACCGGGGGCCTGGCCCTTTTGATGGTCATCAGCGTGGGCGATTCTATCCTGAGCACCGATGTCGCTGTTGCTTTACGGGCGGTGCTGATAGGCTACGCCGTCTGCCTGGCGATTTATCTCTGGGTGGCAACATATGAAAGCACGGCTGCCCGGGACTCCGCCATGAGGATAATCAAGGGAAATTTAGCCCCGGTTTTCTGGCTGCTGGTGATACTACTGGGTATTGTCATTCCTATTATCATGTTGTTTGCCTCTTCTGCTACCGCCGTTTTAATCATCGCAGGGATATTGGTCATTCTCGGCGGAGTCGCTTTGAGATACTCAATCCTGAAAGCGGGAGTATACAGTCCCCTGGTTCCTAGCGAATAACCAAATAGTAAAGAGAAATAATAGAGAGAACCATCGTGGCGGAGAATAACCGCCCGGTGGTTCTTTTTTGGGGATTTTTTAAGATTATTGGAGTATAATTATTTCAAACGTATATTCAGTAATTCTGGCATGAAAACACTATCGCAAATCTACATCGGCACGTCGGGGTGGTCTTATCCTAAAGGCGAGGGCACCTGGAAGGGCTTTTTCTATCCCCCCGGCAAGATAGTTGAGCTGGAGTACTTCAGCGGGTATTTCAACACGGTGGAAATCAATAGCTCTTTCTACCGGCCGCCCAATCCCGGTTACGTTTATAACTGGGCGCGGCGCGTGCCGGCGGGATTTCTCTTCGCCATGAAGCTGTGGCAAAAATTCACCCATCCCCGGATGTACCGCGACGCCACCGGCCAGGAAGCTATCATTTCCCAGGCTGATGTTGATACCTTTAAAAGCAGCATCGAGCCGCTGGCGAAATCCGGGAAACTAGGCGCTTTACTGGCGCAGTTCCCGCCCAGCTTTAAGAATGACGACTACGGACGGCAGATGCTCGGCGCTATTGCCAGGACTTTCGGGGAATATCCGCTGGCTGTAGAGCTGAGGCACCGCAGCTGGAGCGATGACGAAACGACGGCAGCGTTGCTGAGAGAGAATAAGATGGCCTGGGTGCAGATTGACGAACCGAAATTCAGCACCTCGGTAGCCCAGGAGGTGCTGGCCACGGCGGATATCGCCTACTTCCGCTTTCACGGTCGTAACGCCAGGGACTGGTGGGGCGGCAACAGCGAACAGCGTTACCGCTATCACTACTCGCCGGAAGAAATCGAAGAACTGGCCGGCCGGGTAAAAGCCGCAGCGGAAAAAGCCCGGATGCTGTTCGCCTACTTCAACAACCACTGGCAGGCCTACGCTCCCCGCAACGCCAACGACCTCAAGAAAGCGCTGCAATTGCCCTTTCAGGAAATACAGATGACGATGGATATTCCGGAAGATGAAAGCACAAAAAGAAAATAAAGATACGTCCAGTAAGCTGGTTGAGCTGACGGTACAGAACTACGGCATTATCGAGGAAGTCAACTGGAATCCGGCCCCGGGACTCAATATTATCTCGGGGGAGACGGGCGCCGGTAAGTCGCTGGTGGTGGAGGCCGTGGAAGCGCTTCTGTCCGGCCTGATTGACGAGACGGATATCCGCCACGGCTCGGGTACGGCCCGGATTGAAGGCATTTTCCAGACTTCTCAAAACAACTCGACGAATCAGATACGTGAACTGCTGGCCGAAAAAGGACTGGAAACCGATGATGATAACCTGCTGCTTAGCTGTGATTTCAGGCGGCAGGGACGCGCTACACCCCGGGTAAACCGGCAGGCTGTCTCGAGGGCGTTTCTAAAGAGCATCACATCAACCCTGCTGGATATCCACGGGCAGAGCCAGCACCTTTCGCTGTTGAACCGTGAAAAGCACCTCGACTACCTGGATGCCTACGCCCACACCCGTCGGCTGAGAGAGGAATTCGGGGTAAAAGCCGGTCAATTACATGATATGGAGAGGGAAATCCAGAAGCTCTCCGGCGCCGAGAAGGATATAGCCCGGCAGGTAGAGCTGTTGAATTTCCAGATTGACGAAATCAAGCGGGCGGAACTGCAGGCTGGGGAGGAAGAAGTACTGGAAAGAGAACAGTCGCTGCTGGCCTCGGCGGAAAAATTAAAAGCCGCATCCTACGAAATCTATAATTTGATTTACGGAGATGATAACCTGCCATCCTCTGCTGCGGTTGTTGACAAACTCAACGACGCCTTACCGGCATTGAAGAAGATAGTCGAATCCGATGCCTTGATGCGGCCGCGCCTCGAATATTTCGAGGAGACGGTACACGGACTGGAAGAGATGGCCCGGGATATCCGTTCCTACGGTGATAATCTCAATTATGACCCACAGCGCCTGGAGGAAGTCCAGTCCAGACTGGAGCTTATTAAGGCCCTGAAACGGAAATATGGCGATTCCATAGAGGCGGTGCTGGAATACCTGGAGAAAGCCGGTAATGAACTCGGAGGACTGGAATTTTCCGGTAAGAGACGCCGGCAGCTCGAAGAAGAAAGAGAACGACTCAAGGCGGAAATGGGAGAGATAGCCCAAAAGCTTTCGGAAGAACGCCGTGAGGCCGCTGGACAACTCGCCGTAGCCGTGAAAAGGGAGTGCGACGAACTGAGTATGGCTGAAGTTGAATTCGAGGTTGCCCTTTCTCGGGACGTTGCCCCGGACGGGATACCGCTGCCCGGCGGCGAGACCTGCTGGTTCTGCGGCACCGGCGTTGATATCGTGGAATTCCGGGCATCGACCAACCCCGGCGAACCGGTGAAGTCGCTGGATAAAATAGCTTCCACCGGAGAGATATCCCGGTTTATGCTGGCCTTGAAAAGCGCCCTGGCCGAGGCGGATATGGTGCCGGTGCTCATCTTCGATGAAATAGATATCGGCGTGGGCGGCCGCAGCGGTGAAGTTATCGGCATGAAGCTCTGGAAACTTGCCCAAAATCATCAGGTTATCTGCGTCACTCACCTGCCGCAAATCGCCGCTTTTGCCGATGCCCACTTTAACGTCAGCAAGCAGACCTCCGGGGAGAGGACGACCAGCTCGATTAAGTCCCTGGATGGTGAATCGCGGCTGAAGGAACTGGCCGGGATGATCGGCGGTCCGAAATATACCGACAGCGCCCTCAACGCCGCCCGTGAGCTTATGGAAAAAGCCGGTAATCGTAAGAAGAAACTGACCGTTTGAACAAGCCATAAAGCTTATCAGGTACGGATGGAGGAGGTTAAAATGGATAGCAAGAAAGAACAGAACCGAAACGAATTTTTCAACAGGCTTCTGGAAAATATCGATAAACAGATAGAAATGGACACACAACTCAAAGAAAAAATGGAAACATTGTTCACTCATGTTTCAAAAAGTACAAAGAATAGCCCGATTGAAGACAAGGTCCTGGAAATCAGGAACATGTACGTCGAGGACGAAATACTGCAGGCCGAGGGACGGGCAATCTTTCACCGACTGTTCGGGACCGAGTTCGAATATTAGTCTGTAAGTTTTTCAAAATATACTGAAGATACCGATAAGCCGGTTCATAATGGAGGTAAATAATGACCAATACCGAACCAAGAGCTTTAATTGATATGTGGCCCGTTATCCAGGAAGATTTTAAGAAATTCATGTCGGACCGGCCAGGCTGGCTTATCGGCGTGCTGGAACAGGCCCGTCAGAAAAAGGGCATCAAGGGGTGGAATGACGTGGAAAAGGTTATCAACATCCTGCAATTCCTGAAAGATACCGAGGTAGAATATTAATAGTTTGCCGGAGAGGAAACGTCTCTTGATTATTTCTTCGTCGTGTTTGTCTTTATCTGCGTTCAAGTTCCGACCCGCCGCTTAAATCAAGCTCTCCCAGGGTGGGATTACCGCTATATTCGAGCGTCGAGGAGCCGCTGAGATCAACATCGAGTCTTCCGTTAATGTCCAGACTGCCGTCACTGGCGCCGCTGAAGCTGATATCGGCACCGTTCACGGTGAAATTCGCCAGGGTTACCTCGCTGGATCCGGAGGCTTCGAGCCTGATATTTCCTCCGGAACCGCTGAGTTTTATCTGGCTGGCACCGGAAAGGTCGATGTCACAGCTCGTAGCCGTCAGGTACCCCGAAATCTCACTTGCCCCCGATATTTCACTGACAAAGGCGCCCGTTTCCATGTCCATGTCCAACTCACTGGCTCCGGATAGTGTTAATTCGAAATTATCAGATGACCTGAATCCGGTGACGCTTCCCTCGCTCGCCCCGGAGAGATATAGACCCCTCAGTACGGGCATGGTTATTTTTACTCTGGGGGACCGGTACGAGTGAAAAAACAGGCTATCCATGCCAATTTCAAGCTTATCACCTGTTTGCTCAACCTTGATACGGTCTAAGACATTCTCGCCGGCGACTATTTGAACGCTGTAGGTGTCGGCGGGGATTATTTCCAGTTCAAAGGCATGTCCTATCTCGATACGGGTAAAGTCGGTAAAAACATAATGCATGGTGATGGTCGGTCCGACTTCTTTAGATATGATCGCTGCCGTGCATCCTGCCAGCAGGACTCCCATTATCAGTATCATGCTTAATGCCCCCGTTAATATTGTCTTTTTCATGTTCTTCCTCCCGGATTTTAATGGCTATTCTCGCACCAGCATGACTTTAGCCAGATTACCGTGCAGCCTCCCTGTAGCTTTGACCAGGTGCATCGTGGCGGTAAGCAGCAGGATGCCGCCGATAACCGTAAAGGGCATTAACCAGCCCGCCAGGTAGTAGTAATAGTCGTAGGTTTGGATGACGGGAATATCAAAAACGAATTGAGTGAAGGGAATAGCAATGCCCCATAGCGAAAAAGAAATCAGCGTGATGATTACGGTGAAGTAGACTATGCCCAGCGGCATCTGAAATATCATGTAGACGATGGCCGTCCAGGTATGCCGGGACGTAAGCATCCCTTTGATTTTCTGCCACCAGCCGATGTCCTTTCGGGAAAAAAGCGGTCTTCGCGGCATTCTGACGCCGAGCAGGGCTTCCACCATACGCCCCTCCACCAGGGCTATTCCCCTCACGGAAAGCAGGAAAAGCGCGGCAACGGGTATGCCGATAATTAATACCAGTAAACCCGCGGACAGCGACAGACCCGTAACCGCCCAGGTGAAGTAGATAATGCCCGTGCCTAATGCGAAGATAAGGTAGAGCAGTGATCCCCATGCCCTCAGGTCGCCGAATATACCGAAGAATTTTGCGTAGAACGGCCGCGTATCCGGGGCTAACGGTGCGGCAGTCTCCGGGGTATCCTCCGCTTCGCTCTCCTTATGTACCGTGGCGGTGAAAGCGAGGGGAGTGCGGGACTCGATATCCTTATAAGCTGTGGCAACCTCTCCAGGTGAGCCGTACTTTTCCACGATGGCTACCAGGGCTTCGGCTTCTGATATTTGAGGATCCGCTTCCGTAGCGTTGTTCAGCCCTGTTCTTAGGTGTTCCTCGGCATCGGACAGAGCGTCCTGGATGGTGGCGCGGTCGCTGCCGGAGAGTTTTTTCTTCAGCTCGGACAGGTATCGCTCTATACCATTATTCATCATCCCCTCCTTTTAAGATGGCATCGACGAATTCACTAGTCTGATGCCATATTCCTATCCATCTGGTCAGGGTCGTACGACCGGAACCGGTTATTTTATAATAACGGCGCGGCGGACCGGATACGGAAGGCTCCACCTCGCTTTCCAGCAGGCCGGTGGCCTCGAGCGATCGCAGTACGGGATATAAAGCACCCTGCTTCATGATGTCCACGTCTTTGGTTTCGGCTTCGATGAGCTTGGCGATCTGGTAGCCGTACATGGGGCTCTCGGTTTTATTCAGGACACTCAGCAAAACCAGTGACGACGTGCCGCCGTTCAGTTCTTTCTGGAATTTCTTGACGGCTTCATTTATTTCATCCAAGTTAACACTCCCACCACAGACTTACTTGTATCTGGGGTAATCGGCTGAGGATTTATGATCTTTCTACCATGACGCATCAACTCTTGTGGTATTAGGCTGATAATAATATTAAATAAACAGTACAAATAACTTAATAATACTGGTAAATAGAGCAATAAGTCAAATATAGATAAATAGATAGATAGGGGAGTATTTAAAGGGGTAGTGAAAGAATTGACAGCGAAATACCCACTGATATCACTATATTAGATATAGTATACTTAGATATGCTCGCGGATACTATCTGTTCAGGGCTTTCGTTCCGGTGATTTCCTGGCTGGTGTACCATTTCTGAACCGCCTTCAGGACATCCTCCGGGGAATCGAAGACCCGCAGCAGGTCGAAATTCTCTTCGGAAATGTTGCCGTGTGCCAGCACGGTGTCTTTCAGCCAGTCGAGAAAGCCGCCCCAGTATTTACTGGAATACAATATCACCGGGAATGGTTTTATCTTCTCCGTCTGTATCAGGGTCAGGACTTCGGTAACTTCATCCAGAGTCCCCAGCCCTCCCGGCATGATGACAAAAGCGGTGGCGTATTTCACCAGCATTACCTTCCGAACGAAGAAATGATGGAAGGTTATCGAACGGTTGGCGTAGTCGTTGCAGACCTGTTCCCGGGGCAATTCGATGTTCAGGCCGATGGACTTAACACCGGCTTCGTGAGCGCCTTTGTTAGCGGCTTCCATGACGCCCGGCCCGCCGCCGGTCATGATATTAAATCCCGCCTTACCGAGTAAAAGACCGATTTGCTCTGTCTGAGTATATAACTCGGTTCCGGGCTGAAGACGGGCGGAACCGTATATCGTTACGGTCGGCTCGATATCCGCCAGGCTATCGAATCCCTCTACAAGTTCGCCGATGATGCGGAACATCCGCCAGGAATCCTCTTTGGCCATCTGGTTTATTTCATAATCGTTTTGCATTTTTCCACCTCTTATTGATGAATAATAAATGAATTTGCCCCGCCGGGTCAAAAATATAGCCGCGGGTATTGCTTTGTGAACGTGCATACGTTATAATCCACTCCTGACCACGAGATATTGCCGGTAATAACGGTGCGCTTATTTTAGTAATGGAGAAGAAATGAATAATACGAACAAATTCCCGCAACTGGAGACGGACAGGCTTATTCTCCGGGAACTGACGTACGAAGATATTCCCGTGGTTTTTACACATTTCTCAAATGAAGAGATAGCCAGGTACCAAGACGCTCTTCCCGCCAAAAATACGGAGGAAGCCAAAGAGATAATAGATTGGGGCAAGAATCTTGTAAAACAAAAAACGGGGGCGCTGTGGGGGATATTTCTGAAAGATGAGGGAGACTTTCTAGGGCAGGTGAACTGCGTCTTCCGGTCTGATAATAACTTCACCATGCAGGTACACCGCGCCGAGCTCGGCTATGATTTAACCCCGCCGTACTGGGGCAAGGGTTACATGTCCGAGGCGGTAGCAAGTGTTATTCCCTACATATTTACCGCTACGAAGATAGACAGAATAGAGGCGATCATTCACCTGGGAAATACCCGGTCGCACAGCCTCGTCAAAAGGGCGGGATTCCACAAAGAAGGTATCCTGCGTCATTACGTGCTGTGGGAAGGCGAACTCTGGGACATGGTGCTTTTTTCGCTGCTGAAGCAGGATTGGAAAACTAAATCCCGGTGATAAAACCCTGCGAAGAATCTACTCCAGCCTTACCCGGCTGTTATAAGTCGGGACTGAGGCCCGGCAGCCGGTTTTCTCCGTGACGAATTTAAGGAACTTCTCCGCGGCTTTTACCTCGCCGTGGGTGATAAAAATCTGTTTGGGATTAACCTCGAGTCGGGAAAGCCACCTCAATAATTCGTGTTGGTCGGCGTGGGCTGAAAAGCCCCTGATCTGCTCTATCCGGGCCCGTACGCTTCGCGGCTGCCCGAATATCCTGACGCTCTTAGCGCCGTTGATGATATGCCGGCCCAGCGTGCCTTCCGCCTGGTAACCGATAAACAGGATGGTGCTTTCCGGTCGGGAAATGTTGTTCACCAGGTGATGCTTTATCCGGCCGCCGGTGCACATCCCGGAACCGGCAATAATCATGGCCGGTTCGGTGAGGTAATTCAGCTTCTTGGACTCGTCGGCGGTTTCCACCATGGTCAGACCCGGAAAATCGAAGGGCGAACGGTGTTCTTTCAGCAGGGCTTTCATCTCGCGGTCAAAGAGCTCGTTATAGCGCTTGAATACCCCGGTAATCCGAATCGCCATGGGACTATCCAGGTAAACCTTGATATCGGGGATACGGTCTTCCATCTGGAGGATATTCAGGTAGTATAAAATTTCCTGGGCGCGCTGTAAGGCAAAGCTGGGAACGACGATGTTGCCCCCGGCGTTGCAGGTAGAGTTGATGATATCCGCCAGGCTGTCACCGATTTCCAATGATTCTCCGTGCTCCCTGTCTCCGTAGGTGGATTCCATAACGATGTAGTCCGTATGCCGGAAAGTTTTCGGGTCCTTCAGCATCGGCCGGTCCCATCTCCCCAGGTCGCCGGAAAAAACGATACTCCTCTTTTCCTCCCCCTGCTTTATCACCACCCTTATCATCGAAGAGCCCAGAACGTGGCCGGCATCATAGAACGTAGCCTCTACACCGTCACTGATGTTTACGGGCTGGTCGTATTCGACGGTTTCGAAAAACGGCAGGGTGGCTTCGGCGTCGGCAACGGTATAAAGCGGAATCTCCGGGTAAGGACCTTTTCTACCCTCTCTCAGATGGCGTTTCTTTTTATAGGCGGCGTCTTCTTCCTGGATTTTACCGGCGTCAAGGAGGATGATACGGGTGATATCTGCCGTGGCGGCGGTGCAGATGATCCTGCCTTTGAAACCTTCCTTAACCAGCTTGGGCAGCAGTCCGCAGTGGTCGAGATGGGCGTGGGTCAACAGCACGGCATCAATCTCTTCAGGGGGTACCTGGAAAGGTTCCCAGTTACGGTATAAAAATTCCCTTTCCTGGTACATCCCGCAATCAACCAGCAGTTTGATTTGATTAGTCTCTACCAGGTAGCGGGAACCGGTTACGTTGCGGGCGGCGCCTAAAAAGCTGAGGTTTATATCCACTTGATACCCCCTTATCGTCCAACATGATAGCACCTGTAGCCCACGATGTGCCAGTTTAAGATTCTGTTTGCTTATGGTTGTTTTTACATACTCACCCCCTTTGTCTCTCTCTCAAACAAGTTCATCCACCGGGCTCGTGAATATTTGGTTTGAGAGGGGGAGAGAATTAAAGAGGGGTAGGGGATATTTTTACCGGACAGGCAGTTGATGATAAAGGGTGGCCGGGTGTTAAAAGATATTTTTCAAGAGGGGATAAATGACAAGCCGAACACTTTACATAAAGAGTCAGCTGGATATTGGGGATTATAATATCTGGCCGTCATGGTTCCCGGTCAGGGCGTTCGGGTGATTCGGTGTTTCCCCCGTCTCGGACGCCGAAACCACCCATCATACCGAAGCTGCCGCCGTTGCCGCTGCCGTCACCGGAACCGGAAGGCCGGAGACCGGCCATCTGTTCACTCACGGACTTGTGCCGTTCCTTGATAAACGCAATCAGGCCGACATCCAGTCCGAACGTGGGCATGCCCGGCATCATTACGGGGTTGTCCAGAATCTGATAGACTAAATCCAGGTCTTCAATGGACAGGTTGGCTTTCAGCAGTTCCATTTCTTTATCATCGAGGCCGCGCCTTATTTTCTGGCTGAATTTCAAGATCGTAAAAGTCTCCCCGATAAAATCCAGGCCTTCCTGGGAAATATCTGACAGGCCGGGCGCCGCGCCGGGCATCTGAGGGGTAGAACTATCCGGACGACTCGTCATTTCCTTGTAGATTCCCCGCTCGAATTGCCGGTTGGTAAAGAATTTATGCTCATCGGCTTCTACGTAGGGACGGATTAATTCGGCCAGTTCGTTAATTCGATTTGTCATGGTATCTACGGAGAAAGGGCCTTCCAGCAGCTCTTCCAGATAGTCGTGGTAGATTTCGAGATAGGGTGGGTGTGACAGAAGGCGGTCGATTAAGGGCCGGCCCTCCATGGCGCCACCGCTGGGTTCGTCTATGTAGTAATTGATCAGCCGGTCGGTATTAAGTCCGTAGTTGAAAGAGCCGAAGGCCATATTCAGGTCCCAGGGAAGAATCAGGAATTTGCCTTTGTTTTCATAGAGATAGAAGTTATGCCCCATGGCGATGTAGTTATCCAGGTGTACGATGAGAGCGGACACAGCCAGGTAACGCAGCGTCTCGTCTACATCGAGGATCTTTTCGATTTCTTCCTCGAATGTTGCGTCGGGTTCGTTGTTAAGCACTTCGAGCAATCTGAATAAATTAGTGTGGTCCGGCTTATTCTCGTTGGTTTTCAACCCCATTAATTCCACCATGTCGTTGCCCATAAAACCCGGCATCTGGAGTCCGGCGCCGAACTGGAAACCGAAGCCGCCGGGCGATGGGGGCTCTTCCTCCTCTTCAGTTTCCAGGGCCTGTATAATCTCAGACAGCCGGCCGCCGCCCAGGTTAATATCCAGCGGGTCAATCTCCTCTTCTTCATCGGAGGCACCCTCTCCGGCGAGATATTCATCATAATCCTCTTCGGTCCAGTCCAGGTAAGACGCCGGCATCTCCGGTTTATAGAGGTTACCGTTTTTATCGGAAAAGTGATTGTCTATAAAAGTCTTGTCGATGGCCTCTACCATCGTGTACAGACCCAGGTGAGTGTCATTCATCCAGAGGTCGACGAACGATGCCCGGGGGGCGGCGATGCCCATCTGAGCGAAAATCTCATAAGCGATTATCTCGCGCATGAAGGTAGGGTCGCTGAAGCCGTTGTTGAAACAGAGTTTCTTGACGCCGTCCAGGTTACGGGCGGAATTAAAGAAATTCAGGTCTACTTTGAGACTGTACCGGATGGACCCGGAACTCGCGGTGGTCATCAGCGAAGAGTTACCCTTGGTCCTGACGGCTACATCCGGTATCAGCTCCCCGTCGTACCAGAGGTCGGCCGGGACATACTCCTCGGCCAGCGGTTTATCCTGCATAAATTCCCAGTTTTCTTCGGTGGTGACCAGGCGCACCTCGACCACGCGGTCGGTATAAAACGGGGTATCGTTACGGGCATAGATAGACGGACCGCCCTCGCTGCTGCATCCTGATGCCAGCGGCATCAGGACGATGATAAGTAATATCAGGGATGCTATAATCCAGGCACTTTTACTCTGCATAACAATTATCCGCTTTACTTAGTATACCATCGATGCTAATGCTGGAAAGATAATAACGGAAAATTGTTAAATTTTTATTAGTGCCACTGTTCTGAAAAGAAAAACAGATGGGGTTTGGCGGATTACCCTTAAGCTAGTTGTTCTCCAAATACGCGGCCGTAGTCCTGGCAGGCGTGCATCCCTTCCGAGGTATCGACTTTATCTTCCAGCAGGTTGAACGGCCCCAGTTCTAAAGGCTCCATCTTAAAGACGTATTGCATGGTATTCAGTATCATTTCCGGGGCGTTTCCGTCATGGGTATAGGAACCGAAAGAACCGGCCAGTTTACCTTCCAGTGCGGCCTGACGGGCCAGGAATAAGAAGGTTTTCATCGGCCCGGCCATTTCCCGGTGGTAGGTAGGGCTGGCGAAGATATAGCCGTCGTACCCGTTGATTTCTTCGGAATCCTTGATATCGGCAGCCTTTTTCAGGGTAATCTCCTGCCCGCTGATGCGCACGCCCTCAGCGACGTATCCCGCCATTTTCTGCGTCATGCCGGTCAGGCTGAAATACACAATAAGCACTTTTTTCATGGTCAGTCTCCTTCCGTTAAGTACCGGCTATTAAATGTTTACGGCCACTAAATCCCAGTTTACCAGGTTCCAGAAAGCTTCGAGGTATTTCGGCCGGGCGTTCCGGTAGTCGATGTAATAGGCGTGCTCCCAAACGTCACAGGTAAGCAGTGGTGTCTTTCCCTGCTGCAGCGGATTGCCGGCGTTACCGGTAGCCTCTATCGCCAGGCTGCCGTCGGTGTTTTTTACCAGCCAGGCCCATCCTGAGCCGAACTGGGTAACCGCCGCCTTGGTAAACTGCTCCTTGAAGTCGGCAAAAGAGCCGAAGGCTTTATTAATCGCTTCGGACAGCTTTCCGGTCGGTTCGCCGCCGCCCTTCGGCGAAAGACAGTTCCAGTAGAAGGTATGGTTCCATACCTGGGCGGCGTTATTGTAGATGCCGCCGGAGGCTTTCTTGATGATTTCTTCCAGTGAGGAATTCTCGTACTCCGTTCCGGGTATCAGATTATTAAGGTTGGTCACGTAGGCCTGGTGGTGTTTGCCGTAATGATACTCGATTGTTTCCGCCGAAATATGAGGAGCCAGGGCGTTTCCGGCATAGGGTAATGGCGGTAATTTGTGTTCCATAATGTCCTCCTTATCTCTTCTGGTGGTGATTGCTATTATAGTCCAAATTTATTAAAAATCAAATACTAAAGAAGCTCGGCTATCATGTATCGTTTTGTGAATACATGTCTAATCATACGGTAGCGCCGTCAGCTTGTATGTGACTTTTATCCCGGTGGGTAAATTCTTGACTATGATAACGTCGTTTGATAAGCTTTGGGCGAAGGTTTTTTAAGGTTTTAATATCAACTATATAAACCCCGAATTAGTTGGTAAATATGGAAAGGAGTATCCCCATGGTTATAAAGAAAGAATACGAGCACCTGATAAAACCAATACTGGTGAAGGGCCCGCCCAAGGGACTATATACCGAAAAGCGTATTTGGATGGAAGCCAGGGATATGGAGGGGTTCGAAGCCCAGTTTTCCTTCGGGTTCGTCAAGAAACCCTCGGTGTTTCATCCGCTGGAGGGACAGGTGGTCCATCCCTACGATGAACTGTTGGTCTTTGAAGGGACCGACCTCAGTAACATGCTGCATCTGGGGGCGGAAATCTCCGTAGAAATGGGCGAAGAGCGGGAGGAGCACGTTTTTACCGACCCGACGGTGGTCCTCGTTCCTAAAGGAACGCCCCACGGCCCGGTGAAGGTCAGGAAACTGGACCGTACCATCGTGCATTATACCATCGGTCTGGCGACGGATTATGCCGCCGAGGTGGTGAACCCTAAAGCATCTACACCCACCACCGGCACGAAATACGGCCGGTTTATCAAGAAAATGGCAACGACCTTACCCCCGGAGGTTGAAGCCCCGGCCGCCGAAAACCGCATGCCCTCGGTCATTGGTAAAGACGGTATTATGCGACCGGCCGATGCGGGAGTGGGACCGGGCAACGGCGATCAGGTTGTCTGGCTTTACGGCGACGACCTCGAAGGGTTCGAAGTCAATTTCACCTGGGGTTTTTACAGTCGATGCGGCAAGTGGCACCGCGGCGGGGAGGCCCACACCCACCCCGAGGCGGAGATATTGTGCTTCCTGGGGCTGGACGAGGACAACCTGGACTACCTCGGGGCTGAGCTGGAGCTGGGCATGGGACCGGACTACGAGCGGCATATTTTCAATACGCCCACTGTGTGCATTTGCCCGGCTGGTTTTCCCCATCTCCCGCTGATAACCCGGTGGGTCGATAAGCCCTACGCCTTTATCGTCGTCTGCCTCAGCGGCGAACATGCTTCACCCTGGGTGGAAGCGTAAGCGGGTACAACACAGAATAATGGAATTCAAGCGAGGGTACGCGTAGACTCATTTCCGGATACGCGCCCTCGCTGTCATTAGGAGGCTTTTTATTAGATACCGTAAATTCGGCGGGATGGACTGGAATGTATCCGCACTGGCCTTGGGTACGGCGTTTTTACCTTTGGTTGATGCTGAAGCGATAGCGATGGTACGGTACGCCATCGACCGCGGTGTAAACTACCTGGATATAAGATATACTCCAGATATTCAACGACGTGAAAGCATCAGCCGTTTGGTCGGCCGGGCATTGCAGGATGGCTACCGGGAGAAGATAAAGATTGCGCTCGCGCTACCGTCGCGCAACATCAATTCCACCGCCGACCTTGATGATTATCTTCAACAGCAGCTGGATTGGCTGCAGGTAGCCAGCGCGGACTTCTGCCTGCCGGGCTGGCTGGACCGGCAGATCTGGCCCGGATTAAAGGAAAAGGGCATCCTGGACTGGGGAGAATCGGTCCTGGCCGGCGGTAGGGCGAACCACCTGGGCTTCTGTTTCCATGACGACTATCAGACCCTGCGGACTATCCTGGACGCCTACGATAACTGGACGTTATGTCAAATCCAGTACAGCTACACGGACGTCGACCACCACCCCGGCATCGGCGGCATCCGGTACGCGGCGGACAAAGGGCTGGCGGTGGTCGTGGCGGAACCACTGAAGAGCGGACGCCTGACCCGCAATGTCCCCCATTCGGTGGCGGAGGTCTGGGGAGAAAAACTTAATGAGCGCTCACCGGCGGAATGGGGACTGCGCGCGGTGTGGCACCACCCGGAAGTGGCTACGGTCGTTAGCGATGTCGGAACGCTGGAACAATTACAGGAAAACATCAATCTAGCCGATATAGCCTCTGAGGATACCCTGACTGTTCAGGAACAGATACTGGTCAACCGGGTGAGAGACGCCTACCGGGCGTTGGAACCGATTAACTGTACCGCCTGCCGCGGCTGTATGCCCTGTCCCCAGGACGTTGACGCTCCCCGTATCTTCGAGCTGTTTAACGATGCCGTTATCTATGATGATGTCGGGATACCGCAGGCCATTTATCGAGAAGAAGGACATGAAATCGATAAATGTGACCAGTGCGGCAGATGCGAGGAGGCCTGCGGTCGGAATATTACTATCTGCGACTGGCTAGAAAAAGCGCAGGAAATCTTTAAAAATTGATTTATATTGGGTAGTCTCCGAAATTAAAAGCAAAAAACCAGATAAGACTTATGACAAACCAAAAAACTGACCAGACTATCCCGAAAATAAGCAGTTTATTAGCCATCGAACGGTCACTTTCTTTGACGGACAGATAGCCAAACAGTCCTCCCAGCCAGCAAAGGAATATCGGGAACAACCACCATGCCCAGGAAGTTTGTTTAGGTGCTGATTTTTCCTCTATATCAGCTTGTGCATCCAGCCCGGTAGGTGGCGTAAGGGCGGCCAGTCTAGTTCCGCAGGTTTCACAGAAAGCACTGCCGGCGGGATTCACCTGACCGCAAATATGGCAGGCATTTTGCCCGGCAACTCTTTGATGCTTGGAATCCATAACTAAACAATTCCCACCGCAGCTACAGACTTAACATAACACCTGAAACAATTCATGCCTGATAAATCCCTTCCCACCCTCGAATTGTTTCCCCCGGAATTTTTTGAGCCTTGTCCGTTTTGAGGCTATTCTTTTCCCCCGAGCCAGGTTGTATCGTGTTCAGTGTTCAGGCTGATGGCGCTGAAGCTGTAAGGCTTGTCTACCCTCTTGGTTATCAGCGGACAGTGTACCAGTCCCTTGGGAGCGATGACTACCGTGGGAGTATCGAAGACGTGTATTTCCTTATCATCGCCGTCACCCATGGCAATCTCCATTTTAGCGCCCAGGTAGTCCGGGTTATCCGGATCGCAACCGACGAAAAGCAGGGCTTCATCGGCGGGATGTACGTGCGGGTCACGCTCGTGCCAGGCTCCCAGTCCGGTATGGAAAGCCCAGGTGAAATTGAGGTTAAATCCCTCGATATCTTTGCCGCTCCACCAGTCGAAAAAGTCGGCATTGCCGCCTTTAGTGCGCTTGAGATCGCGCATGTTCAGCTTTTTCACCAGGCTTTCGTATTTCCGACCCGTTGAAGCCGGCGCATCGGCGACGGGTATCTCGGACAGCGCGTGCTCACCGGAAAGAGAAATAGCCAGAAAGCCGTAAGGTTTATCAACCCGGTTAGTGGTCAGCGGACTATGGGGCAGTCCGGGAGGTAGTATCACCACGGTAGGTGAATCGATGACGTATTTTTCATCATTTTCGCCCAGGTTTAATTCAATCTCCGCCGGGAATGAATTGGGATTATCGTAATCCAGCCCGGTAAATACCAGGCATTCGCCGTAAGGATGCGTATGTTTGATACCGCCTTCGGCGCCCCAGGGGCCTAACCCGCGGCGGTATCCCCAGGCGAAACTCAGGTCAATCCCTTCCAGGTCGGCGCCCCTGGGCATCGTCATGTACTCGCCACTAACTTCTTCGTATTTAAGCTTCTTCAACAGGTGTCCGTACTTGGTATCGGCCATTTTCCCAGTCTCCTTCACATTGGTTTCGGCCCTGCCGGATTCAGTCCACGTAGCCGCTCGGGCCATCGCCGGTGTGACCCCACGGTCGTACGACAGCGAATATCCAGGGTCTGTCCTGCTTGGTAACGATTACCGGGCAATGAGCGATCCCTTTCGGCTGGATGGCTACCGTCGGCGTGGTGACGACATGTTTCTCCATTTCCTTACCCATGTAAACCTCTACTTCCGCCCCGAGGTCGCTGAGGTCGTCGGTGTCGGCTCCCATGAAAAGCAGGAACTCGGTGTAGGGGTGGACGTGGGGTTTATCGGGGACCGGGCCGAACCGGTAGGGTGCCTTATTCATGCTTTCGTAGGACATGTGGAATTCAAAATCTTTACCGCGGATATCGGTGATAGCCCCCTCGTGGGTATCCGGGTTGAGCGGGCCGTAATGCCAGGGGCCGTTGCGCGTGAAAGCCAGGGACTGTACATTCTCCTGGTAGATGGAGCGCATAAATTGGGCGTACTGGGGCGGCGAATTGTCTAGTGTCACCGGCGTGGAGATCAGTTCCGGGGCCAGGGAGACGGTCATGTAGATAAAACGGTCATCCATGCGGGTGATGTCCGCCGGCATGTGCGTCGTGCCCCTGGGGACCGCCACCGCGGTAGCCGTGGTGACCCGGTGCATTTCCTTCTCGTCGCCCAGGCTCAATTCTATCTCGGCGCCCAGGTAACCCATGTCGTAGCAGTCCGTGCCCATGAAAATCAATACTTGGTCGAAATCGTGGGTTTCGGCCTGCCCCATTTTCCCCGCGGACCAGTAGGCTCCGTACTGAATATTCACATCGTAGCCGAGGAATTCTCCGTTCATTTCGGTCCCCTGCCGGGTGTTACCCTGGCCGTTGTCCTGAAAAGTCAGTTCTTTTATCAGATGTCCGTGCTTGGTGCTTGCCATGATAAGACCTCTCCTTTTATATGTTTCTAGAAAGTATAGCTTTTCATACCGCTATCTGCAACGACGTTCGGAATAACTGAAAAATTGCGTCCATACGTATTCACATGGGCGGGAATTCCGTATATAATGACCGGGGAGTACCATGTTAAGCGTCGTCAATATTGCTAAGTCATATAATGCCAGCTACCTGTTCCGCGATATCAGCTTTAATGTGGGCATGAAGGACCGCATCGCGATTATCGGCCAGAACGGCACGGGCAAGACGACACTGTTCGAGATTATCGTCGGTAATATCATCCCGGACAGCGGCAGCGTCACGATGCGCCGCGGTACCGTCGTCGGCTACCTGAAGCAGGATATCATGCCCACTTCCGAGAAATGCCTGCTGGACGAGGTGGTCGGCTCTTCTGTCAATATCAATAAAATGGCGCATAAGATAGAGCTACTGCACGAGGAGCTGGCCGATGAAAAGGACGAGGCTGCCGTGGCCGCGCTGCTGGAAGAGCTCGGGGAACTCCAGCACGAGTTCGAGGTAAGCGGCGGCTATGATATAGAGCACGAGGCCAGGATTATCCTTTCCGGGCTGGGATTCGCCGAGGCCGATTTTTCACGCAGCCTGGCCGAATTCAGCGGCGGCTGGCTCACCCGCGTGGAGTTGGCCAAGCTGCTTTTCCTCAATCCGGATATATTGATACTGGATGAGCCTACCAATCACCTCGATCTTGAAGCTATCAAATGGTTTGAAGGCTACCTCGCCGGCTATCACGGGGCGATACTGGTGACCTCGCATGATCGGGCTTTCCTTAATAAAGTGGCGAAAAAGGTCGTCTCTTTCGAGCGGGACGAGGTCGTCCTGTTCAACGGGACCTATGACGACTATGTTCTGGCCCGGGAGAAAGACCTGGAAACCCGGCGCGCCACTGCTAAAAAGCAGGAGTTAATCATAAGAAAAGAAACACGCTTCATCGAAAGGTTCCGCGCCAAGAACACCAAGGCCACCCAGGTACAGAGCCGCATCAAGAAGCTGGACAAGATGGAAAGGGTCGTTGTGCCGAGGTCTACCAGGAAAATGAAGTTTTCTTTTCCGGAGCCGAAACGGAGCGGCCACGTGGTCATTACGCTGGATAAAATCGCCAAGTCCTACGATTCCAAGCAGGTGTATAAAAATCTTAACCTGGTACTAAATCGCGGGGATAAAGTGGTGCTGGTGGGACCCAACGGCGCCGGCAAGACCACACTGCTCAGGATTCTGGCGGGGGTGCTGCCCTTTGAAAAAGGCGAACGTATCCCGGGGCATAAGGTCGCTACGTCTTACTTCGCCCAGTATTATATTGAGCTGCTCAATCCCCGCAATACTATCCTGGAAGAGCTATGGCAGGTGGCGCCGGACGAACCGGAACAGCGATTACGGGGAATGCTGGGGGCGTTCCTCTTCAGCGGCGATGATGTCCAGAAAAAGATAAGCGTGCTTTCTGGCGGCGAGAAGACCCGGGTGGCTATCGCCCGGATGCTGACCCGGCCGGCTAACTTCCTGCTGCTGGACGAACCCACCAATCACCTCGATATACCCTCGCGGGAAATCCTGGCGGATGCCCTGGAAGCCTATAAGGGTACCCTCTGTTTCATCACCCACGACCGCACTCTTATCCGGGAGACGGCTAATAAAATTATCGAAGTATCCGACGGCCGGCTTCACATTTACCCGGGGGATTACGACGATTACCTCTACCGCAAGGAGTCGCCTCCCCGGGATATCAGCGAAACGGTGAGTCTGCTAAGAGCCGGTGCGAAGGCGTCAACACCCGATTCGAGACAGCGGCGCCAGCGGAAAGCAATCGAGGGGGAACTGAGGAATCAGCATTACCGGGAAACGGCGCCGATGAAAGACCGGCTGGACGAAATCGAGAAGGAAACCGCCGGGCTGACGGCGCGCCGGCAGGAAATCGAAGCCTTGCTGGCCGACCCTGAGCATTACAAGGACAGCCGGAAGGTGGTGGAAATCAACCGGGAATACGGGGATATCCGGGATAATATCAAATCGCTGGATGCCGAAAGGGAACGTATTACCGCTGAAGTCGAGCGACTTAGAAAGGAACACGAAGCACGTCTGAAGAATCTGTAGCCAGGCGGTTATCCGGGGTTATATTCGTCGAATATCCTGAATAAGTTCGTTTTTCTGATGCCGGTAAGCCGTTGGTTGATTGTTTGGCTTTCCTGAACTCGGTTTTTCAGAAGTTCCCGGAGTCGGCTGTTTATTTTACCGGCATCTAGGGGATTGCGACAATCGAAGTAGTAATCGATCTGCCTGAAATCCTCCAAAAGTTCCTGGTACTTGTTCGACCAGCCGATAACCAGCGCCGGGACGGCGTTGCGGTAGGCGTGAACGATGGCGTGGTATCGCGAGGCTATGATAAAGTCGAAACGCCTGATGATGTTCTCCAGCTGGATGGCGTTCAAGTCGCCCGTAATAAGTATTACTCTATTGTTGTCGTAGAACCGGCTTTTTATCCGGGTGCATATCTCCAGGTCCTCAGCGGAGTGACGCAATACGTACACCGTCTTTCGGGCGTTTAGGAGAGGATTAATTAACGTTTCGTATATTCTCATTAATTGACCGGTGTCAGCACGCTCAAAAACCCTGATATTGGGTATTATCCCCACAGAACTCTCTTTTACTTTGATATCTTCAAGTTCCGGGTCACCGTTGAAGATGCGAGATATTTCATAGTTTTCGCTTTGCAATACGATGTCTGGGTATTTCACAATATTTCCTTTGATGTATCTTTTCAGCGAATTAACACCCGCCTCCTCCCTTGGGAATATCTGTTCCGGGTACTTAAGAAACATCCTGACTATAGCAGAGAGCAGGAAACGGTATTTCCGGGGATAGTTAAACGGCCCGAGCGATTGGGGCAAGATGTAATAGGGCACCGCGTATTTCTTGGCAATCATGATATTCTGCAGATAATTCCAGGAAGTCAGAACCCCCAGTTCCGAGGAAAGCGCGAAGCCGCTGATATCGATGAAACAACAGGTGTCCCGGATAATTTTTTCGGTCTCCTTCTCTTCACGCCACTCATTTCCCCTGTGTACCAGCCATCTGCCCAGGAAGCCCGATAGTCTGAAGGCGGTGAATATATCCCAGGGGAGGAATTTGAAGGCGTATTTCTCCTTTTCCCTGTCCGGTTGCCGGAAATCGGGAGTCGAGAAAAGATAGATTTTTTTATCTGGGAACCGTCTTTTCATCTGGTCAACGACGGTAAAGGTCATTGCCTGGCCGCCTTTATTGGATAGCCCCCCACCCACGATGATGATATTCTGTCTGACTTTAGTCGCCGCGTCTATCTTAGCTTTCCTGAATGCGTTACAGAGAAGATATTCGGAGAAAGCCAATCCAGCGGCTATTATCTGGCCGGCGTAAAATGCGACCGACTTTATCCTCTGTATTCGTAAAGCCAGTTTTATTCGCCATTTCTTGTATTTCATACCCCAGCGGATGTGTGTTTGCAGTCTCAATAATCTTTTGGATATATCGTCTGTAATTGTCTCTACATGGCGAGTACCGGGATATATTCCCTGAGCTTCGATAAGATATCTGGCATTTTCCAAGTTTTCCAGTCTGTTGCTCAGCTGCTGGGAAGAACTTATTTCTTCCATCGTGGCCGTTTCCAGGGTGAATATATGAGAATATTTATCAAATACCTTTTTACCTTTATCCGTCCTGATAACCACACTCGATTTTCCCAGGGAATCGCCGGAGCCTGGGATATAGCAGTCCCCACAGGAAATGTCGGCTGTCATGTTTGACTTATCGAGGCAGAAAAGACACCGGTTCAACTGGAAGTAGGGTTTGAGGTCCATCCTTACGCTCCTATCGACTACCAGTTCCCGTCCGGAATCGAAACTCATCTTGACATCGCCCGGCCAGCCGCTCTTTTCTTTAGACCTGAAGATAAGCCGGGAAAGTTTTTCATCAGGTTTTCTGTATTCGTCATTAAAATACCTGAAGACATTATAGTTGAGAGTCTTATCGCAGAACAGGCCGATGAATAAAAGATTTATATCTGATAACTTCATATATTTCAGATAATTCCTGATTCCCTGGAACTGGCAGGGCGTCCCGATGATGATATATTTCCCGTCAGGAATATTCTGCAGAGTTTTGACAACCTCGTATACGGATGCCGGGATATATTTCGACCCGGTTGAATTCATTATGTCATCAACGTTGTTCACCGGTTTCAGCCTGGCCGGAGTGTTTTCGAATTTGTCAGATTGTAAAACGAAAGCAGCATAATATTCTTTATTCTTTATCATCTCTAGGACAAGCCCGGTGACAACCCCGCCACTAGTTGTTTTAGACCTTAACTTGAGGTCGTTAATGCAGGCGGTGTAGGTATCCAAACAAGATCCGTCGAACGTATCGAAAATGATGGATTGATGGCGCATACCTGCGGGGTCAATATCATAGCCGGGGCATATTTTCAGGCAGGTACCGCAGTCCGTACACTTCGTTTCATCAATCTTGGGAAGAAATTGACCGTGTATGTATTCCATGGAAACGGCGTCCACGGGGCAAACGGCGTGGCAGATTTCGCAGGAAAGACACAGGTCCAGTTCCCTTGTTCTGGCGACATTCATTTGCTAACCTGCAGGCAAATGGTGTATGGAGTATCCCGGAGCATATTTTATTCTAGGCGTAAATGGATAACAAATCAATCTTTAATTGTTTGTTGAGGTGATGATATCACCACTGTATGAACATGGGGATGTCCGTGTTTATATCGTAGCATTTGAGGCTAGTATGTCAAATTCAACAAAGTAAGCTATTGTTACCTGACAAAACGGACGGCTGTGCAATCTTTAAAACGCATCGTACCCTTTGATAATCCATCCTGCTAGCTCTATACTAATAATAAAGATATGACATCGGATAAAATAGTAATTGTAGAAGATGACGCTAACCTGCTGGCTACGTTGAAATACAATCTTCAGAAAGACGGCTATGATGTTGTCACGGCCGTTGATGGTGCCGAGGCTGTAGAAACCGCCCGGAAAGTAAAACCCGCCCTTATTATTCTTGATGTCATGCTGCCTACAATGAACGGCTTTGAGGTATGCCGTATTCTACGCAAAGAGATGATTGTCCCTATTTTGATGTTAACCGCCAAGACTGAAGAGACTGATAAAATTGTCGGGCTGGAAATCGGGGCTGATGACTACATGACCAAGCCTTTCAGCATGAGGGAGTTGCTTGCCCGCGTGCGGGCCATACTCCGACGTATGAAGATGACCATATCCGATTCAGCTAAAGAACCAACCATGATAAGAATAAAAGACCTTGAGATTGACTGTGCCCGACACAGGGTTTCACTGAGAGAAACGGCTCTTGACCTTACCCCCAAAGAATTCGACCTGCTAGCTTTCCTGGCCAGAAATAAAGGATTTGTTTTCAATCGTGAGCAGCTCCTGGAAAAGGTATGGGGTTATGACTACGCCGGTGATACCCGCACGGTGGACGTGCATATCCGCTGGCTGCGAAAGAAAATAGAACCCAAACCCCAGAGACCCAGGTATTTAATAACCGTCAGGGGAACAGGTTATAAACTGGAAGGTTGAAATTGTTCCAGAGTATTCAATGGCGTATAACTATCTGGTTTGTGCTGCTGGTAATTGTAAGTATGGCAGTCCTGGGTGCGTACCTTACAAGTTCCGTAAGGAGTAACCAGCTGACCACCCTGCGTGCCCAGCTGGAAAACGAAGCCAAGATTACCGCTGAAGCCAGCCTCCCGGGCTTTTTCGGTCAGGAAGTGGAAAGCGACCTTAGTGTTCTGGCGAAGAAACTCGGCGACCGGATTGACGCCAGAATTACCATAATCGCCCTGGACGGTAAGGTACTCGGTGACTCCGTTGAAGACCCTGCTACGATGGAAAATCACGCCACCCGTCCCGAGGTCAGAGACGCTTTGGCTTCAGGAATCGGTGAAAGCACCCGTTACAGCACCACCCTGGGAACACAGATGATGTATATCGCTATCCCCATCACGGACGACGGTGAAATAATAGGCGTCGCCAGGGTTGCCCTGCCGCTTACTCAAGTTCAAAGCTCGGTAAACAATATCATCGTAATTATCATCATCGCTATAATAATAGCAGCAGCACTTGTTGTCCTGGTAGCGTGGTTCATTACCCGGGTGACAACCCGGCCCATCCGGGAGCTTACCAGGGCTTCCCGGGAAATAGCCTCCGGCGAATTCGGTCATAAGATATCGGTGGGGACCAAAGACGAGTCGGGACAGCTTGCCCACGCCTTTAATGAAATGTCGTCGAAGTTAAAAGAGATGCTGGCTATCATCTCCGAAGACAGGGCAAGGCTGGCGGGTATTCTTGATAATATGGCTGATGGTGTTCTGTTGACCGATACTGAAGGGCATATCGTCCTGACCAATAATGCCGCTCGGAATCTCTTAAATATCGGGGATAAAGATGCCGAGGGCAGACCTCTGATAGAAGTTGTCCGCGAGTTTGAATTTAACGAGCTCTTAAATACTTGCCTGAAAACGGGACGGGAGCAAATTGCCCAGTTTGAGTCCAGCACATCAAACCGGTTTCTCCGGGTAATTGCCATTCCCTTTGCCGATGAAAAACCGGGCGGAGCGTTGCTTTTAATTCAGGACCTGACCGAGGTCAGGAGCCTGCAGACCATGAGAAGAGAACTGGTGGGCAACATATCCCATGAGTTCAGAACGCCGCTGGCCGGAATAAAAGCGATGATTGAAACATTACAGGATGTTGCCGCCGATGATAAAGAAGCAACTAAAGACTTCTTGTCCAGAATCGAGGTCGAAGTGGACAGAATGGCCCAGCTTGTCGCCGAATTAACCGAACTGTCACGCATTGAAACCGGTAAAGCTGAACTGGAGTTAGAGTTAATAGACCTCAACGGACTGGTGGAAGAGGCTATTACCCAGCTTAAACCGCAGGTGGAAAGACAGAAACTAACTCTTGAGACATCGCTGGAAAATGACCTCCCTGCTGTCCTTGCCGATAAAGAACGTCTCCGGCAGGTAATGGTTAATTTGATTCACAACGCTATAAAATTCAATCGTCCCGGGGGAAGCATTAAAATCAGGACAGAATCATCTGAAGGCTCGGTTTTAGTGGAGGTATCTGATACCGGGATAGGCATTGCCAGCGATGATTTACCTCATATATTCGAACGCTTCTACAAAGCGGATAAGTCACGGGCCGGTCAAGGCTCCGGCATCGGGTTAGCTATCGCCAAACATGTAGTAGAATCTCACGGAGGTGAAATAAAAGTAAAGAGCGAAGAGGGAAAAGGAACTACTTTCAGTTTCATCCTTCCGTTAAAACCAAAGTAAAGATTTAACACAATCTTAACATCGCCTTAAATCGTCTTTAAACTGCATCCTCTATTCTGTTAATAGATGGAACTGAAAAGAGATTTAAGGCGTTGCCATTTCTCAGGGATAAAGCCGCTGTTCATACATAAAGATAGAAAATCAGGAGGGAAAATTGCATATTAGAAAATTAAAAATATGGTTCATCATTCCCTTATTAGTATTGCTGGCAGCTACCGCGTTTATCGGCAGCTGCGGTGATTCATCAACTACAACGACAACTCCCGCTAACGGTACGGAACTTTCCGGCTCGTTCGGAATTACCGGCTCTAACACGGTAACGCCGCTGACCACGGTCTGGGCGGAAGAGTTCATGAATATGCACCCGAAGGTTAGTATCGCCGTCAGCGGTCCTGGCTCAGGAGCGGGCATCGCCGCCCTGATAAACAGTACCACGGATATCTGCCAGGCTTCGCGTGCCATCAAACCAACAGAGATTGAACAGGCAAATGCTGTCGGGGTGGAACCTTTTGAGATACAGGTAGCCACCGATGCCCTATCGGTCATCGTTCATCCGTCCAATCCTGTATCGGAATTAACTATCGCTCAACTCTCCGCTATCTATACTAATCAGATTACCAACTGGAAAGAGGTCGGCGGCAACGACAAGCCTATAGTGGCCATAGCGCGGGATACCAACTCGGGCACCCACGTTTTCTTCAAAGAGCACGTGGTGCAGATGCTGGGACTGACAACAGAGGACAAGAGTCTGGAGTACGGTAATAAAATACTGCAACTGCCATCCACCGAGGAAGGCGTTTCCGAGGTAGCTAAAAATCCCAACGCCATCTTTTACCCCGGACTGGGATACGTTACCGACGATGTCAAACCCCTGGCTATCAAGAAAACCGCCAACGATGCCGGTGTTCTGCCCAGCGCGGCCACGGCTCTTGACGGCACCTATCCCGTCGCCCGACCGCTCCTGTACTACACCAACAGGGCACCTACTGGGGTCATCAAGGAGTTTATTGACTACTGTCTCTCTGACGAGGGACAGGCTAAAGTCACCGAAGTTGGCTATGTGCCGTTGAAGTAATAGAATAAAACCGAATAATGAAGCAAAAGCAAAGAGATAGCAATGCCGGAGCTGCTGCCGTACTAGCCAGCGGGCTGGGACGGCGGTGGCGTTTAGGCGAAAAGTTTATCGAAAGCTGGATTTACCTGGCCGGACTCTTGACTATTGTTGTCCTGCTGGGTATCATCATCCTGCTGGTAAAAGAAGGTGTGCCCATTTTCTTCGATACACCGCCGTGGGAGTTCTTCTTCGGCACGAACTGGTACCCGGTCTCCGAACCGCCGACATTCGGCATCATGCCCTTCTTTGTGGCCACCCTGTGGGTGACTATCGTTGCCACGGCGATTTCGGTGCCCATCGGCATTGCCTGTGCCGCTTATCTTTCCGAGGTTGCTCCGGATAAAGTCAGAGAAACCATCAAGCCCGTCATCGAGTTGCTGGCGGGTTTCCCATCTGTGGTTATGGGCTTTATCGGTCTCATGCTGCTTTCCCCGCTGGTGCAGAGCGTCTTCAACCTTCCCACCGGTCTTTCGGGGCTTACGGCCGGGATAATGCTGGCTTTTATGAGTTTGCCGATAATCATCAGCGTTTCCGAAGATGCCCTACGTGCCGTCCCCGACGAGTTCCGGCAGGCGTCCTACGCTCTGGGAGCGACGAAGTGGGAGACCATATGGCACGTCTGCATACCGGCCGCTCTCTCCGGGATTACAGCGGCGGTGATGCTGGGAGTAGGACGCGCCATCGGCGAGACGATGACGGTGCTGATGGTAGCCGGCGGCGCCCTGGCTGTGCCAGTTTCTCCGGCCGAGCCCATGATGCCCATGACAGCCGCTATTGCTTCGGGAATAGGCAACGCAGTCCGGGGCGGACTGCAATACCAGGCGCTTTTCGCCATCGGCCTGACTTTATTCGTACTTACTTTATTCGTTAATCTGGTTGCCGACCGGGTATTGCAGCGGCAGAAAAGGAAATTCCAGAGGTAGTCATGAAAACATCGATAGCACCAAGGCAGATATCACAACGGACGGCTTTCGCTCTGCTTATCGCGGCGACAGCTATCGTCGTCATACCGGTTATCGTCATTATCGTTCAGATAGTAGTTAACGGAGCGGGTGCCATCAGCTGGGACTTCCTGACTCAGCCGTCGTCTCAGGCGGGTAAAGCGGGGGGTATCTTCCCGGCTATTCTGGGTACCTTCTACCTGATGCTCGGAACGATAATCGTTGCCCTGCCGCTGGGCGTAATGGCGGGAATCTACCTGAGCGAGTACTCCCGCGATAACTGGCTTACCCGAACGGTTAATATGGCTATCGTGAACCTGGCCGGAGTGCCCAGTATCGTCTACGGACTTTTCGGTCTGGGAATATTCGTATTGATGTTCCACTTCGGCATGTCCCTGCTCGCCGCCAGCCTGACACTATCATGCCAGGCGCTGGCCATGACGGTTACTACCTCGCGTGAAGCGATTCTGGCCGTCCCCCGGGAATACCGCGAAGGAAGCCTGGCGGTGGGTGCTACCCGGTGGCAGACAATCTGGAACGTTGTTTTACCGCAGGCCAGACCGGGTATTATTACCGGGGCCGTATTAGCGATGAGCCGCGCCGTCGGTGAGACGGCACCGATTCTGGTGGTCGGGGCGGCATTTTTCCTGCCGGGACTGCCGCAGTCACCCCTTGACCAGTTCATGGCGTTGCCTTATCACCTTTACACCGTGGCGGCACACGTTCCCGGGATGTCCAAGACGACAATATGGGGCGTAGCCCTCGTATTACTGGCGGTGGTACTTTCCTTTAATATCCTCGCCACCATTATACGGCTGCGTGCCCGTAAACGGAGGTACAGCACATGAATATAAATCTGGAATTAACGGATAAAAAAACGCCTATCAGCGGTGAAGTAAGAATATGCACACGTGACCTGAGCCTTTATTACGGTGACTTCCAGGCATTACGTAATATTACTCTGGACATCCCGGAAAACGCCATCATGGCGATTATCGGGCCTTCCGGTTGCGGCAAGTCCACCTTCCTGCGTCTATTCAACCGCATGAACGACCTGATTACCGGCGTCAGGGTTGAGGGGAGTGTTGAGCTTGACGGCGTGGATATTTATGATAAGGATATCGACGTGGTGGAACTGCGTAAAAGGGTGGGAATGGTCTTTCAAAAACCCAACCCCTTCCCCATGTCTGTTTTTGAAAACGTCGCTTTCGGACCGAAGAGGCATGGCAGGAAAAACCGCATGGAGCTTGAGGATATCGTGGAAAAAAGTCTGAAACAGGCAGCGCTCTGGGACGAAGTCAGTGACAAGCTTGGACAATCGGCCCTGGCCCTTTCCGGTGGACAGCAGCAAAGGCTCTGTATCGCCCGCGTCCTGGCTGTAGAACCGGAGGTTATTCTAATGGATGAGCCCTGCAGCGCCCTGGACCCTATAGCCACGCTGAGAATCGAGGACCTGATGAGAAGCTTGGCGGAGAACTACACCATTGTCATCGTTACTCATAATATGCAGCAGGCCGCGCGCGCCTCGGATATGTCGGCCTTCTTCATGATGGAGGAAGATAGGGCGGGAGTACTGGTGGAATGCGGGGCTACGGAGAAAATATTCACCAATCCTCAGGACAAGCGCACCGAGGACTATATTACGGGTCGCTTCGGTTAAAGCGGAATGGAGGCAATAAAATGGAAATAAGGACAGCCTTTCACAAGAGACTGCGGGAAATCCAGAACGACGTTCTGGCTATGGGCAGCATGGTGGAAAAAGCCATCAACCGGTCCATTGAAGCATTAAAAGAGAGAGATCTGGACAAGGCGCACAAGATAATCACTGACGACTTAAAAATAAACAAAAAACGCTTTACTATTGAGGAGAAATGCGTTCAGCTTATTGCTACCCAGCAGCCCATGGCCGGCGACCTGCGCGCCATTATCTGCGTCCTGAATATAATTACCGAGATAGAACGAATCGGTGACCATGCCGAGGGCATCGCCAAAATTGTGGTAATGATTGGTGATGAGCCACCGCTGAAACCGCTTATCGATATACCGCGTATGGCCGAAAAGGCAATCGATATGCTGCACCGAAGCCTGGATGCACTGGTAAACAAGGATGCTGATGCCGCCAAGCAAATCGTTACGGAAGATAATGAAGTAGATGACCTATATGACCAGGTATTCCGCGAGCTGCTGACTTTCATGGCCGAAGACCCCAAAACCATCACGAGAGCCACGCGTCTCATATGGGTAGCCCATAATCTGGAAAGAAGCGCCGACCGGGTAACCAATATCTGCGAGAGAGTAGTCTACATGGTGACGGGTAAGATGGAGGAATTAGGTATCTCCAAGTATTAGGTGATACCCATTAAAAACGTAGTGTCATTTTACCCGGGAGAGTTCGAATCTCCACGGTTTCCTCGTCCCTGAGTGCCGACTTCTTTATATTTTCACATTTCATCAGGCTGCTAAATAACAGGGAAGCGCATTTCCAATCCCCCTCGTTTTAACTATTTTTCAATGAGCCCGGTGAATATTCTCGGGGATATGATTCCTGCGGTGCGCAGGATTGGCTAGGGCCATTCACCTTTCACATTAATTAAATCAATCTGCTACTGCCGCCGGCCTGGCTCGCTATTTTACAGGTAGCGGCTAGTCTTCAGTCATCGGTATTTTCTGAAAGTAGACGGA
>DAOUER010000100.1:0-20607 GCA_034430375.1 Dehalococcoidales bacterium | reverse complement strand
TTTTCTTAAAGTGTATAACACCGTCCTTGACGCGCAGGAAACGGCGATGTCTATAATAAAAGGGAAGATGACCGGACATGCCGCCGATAATGCCGCCCGGAAAATAATCGATAAAGCGGGTTACGGAGATATGTTCGGGCATTCACTGGGGCATGGCGTTGGTCTGGCGGCCCACGAGCTTCCCCATGTCAGCCCGGATTCGAAAGATATCCTTACCGACGGCATGGTCTTTACCGTGGAGCCGGGTATTTATCTATCGGGATGGGGCGGCGTCAGGATAGAGGACACCGTAGTCATGGAGAATGGCCAGGCCCGGGCAGTCACACGAGCGAGGAAGGTAAGATATGATTAATGCGACCGAATTGAGGAAAGGCGTTATTATTGAATACGAAGGTAAACTCTACCAGGTTGTTGATTACCAGCACGTGAAAATGAAACGTACCGCCCTGGCCAAGGTCAAATTACGGGATATCAATGCCGGTCATACCATGGAGCGTTCCTTCCAGTCCAACGACAGGCTGGTCCGGGCAAGGCTGGACTCCAGCCAGATGCAGTACCTCTATAATGATGGCGGTATATACTATTTCATGAATGAAGAAAACTACGAACAGATGCCCCTTAATAAAGAGCAGCTTGGAGATGCCCTGAACTACCTGAAAGAGGGAAACTCAGTGGAAATAACCACCTATAAAGGTGAAATAATCGGGGTGGAAATGCCGATTACCGTGGAACTGGAAGTGACCGAGACCGACCCGGGATTCAAGGGCGATACGGCTACCTCCGGCAATAAACTGGCCACGCTGGAAACCGGGGTAACGATACAGGTCCCCCTGTTCATCAATCAGGGTGACGTACTCAAGATAGACACGCGTACCGGGACATATATCGAGAGGAGCAGCTAGAGCTGGATAAATTGCTGAAAGCCGACCTTCATATACATACGGAATATTCCATGGACTGCAACACACCGCTGGAGAAAATAGTCCAGCGGTGCCAGGAACTGGAGATAAACTGCATCGCTATTGCCGACCACGGCACCGCCGAGGGGGCTCTGAAGATACAGGAAATAGCCCCATTTACCGTCATCGTCGCCGAAGAAATCCTGACCACCGAGGGCGAGATAATGGGGATGTTTTTAAAGGAGACGATCCCTGGCGGACTGACGCCTCGTGAGACGGTGAACAGAATCCGCGAACAGGGCGGCCTGGTGAACATTCCCCATCCGTTCGAGACTATCCGGGGTTCGGCGCTGAAGGACCGGAGTATCGCGGAGATAGCCGCCCAGATAGACCTGATGGAAGTGCTCAATTCGCGTAGCCCATTCCCGGCCAATTCCAATAAAGCCAAGGCTTTTGCCAGTGAGCACGGCATAGTGCCGGGCGCCGGCAGCGATGCGCATACCCTGATGGAAATCGGGAATGCCTACATCATCATGCCCGAGTTCAAAGGAAAAGATGACTTCCTGAAAGCCCTGTCGCAGGGAAAAATCTACGGACAGCGCTCCAGCCCGGCGGTGCGACTTTTCAGCACCTGGGCCAAGATAACGAATCAGTTCTTGAAAAAAGGGAAAAGTGGGTAATTCGTATAGATTAGGATGGTTCGCTACCGGCAGAGGCGAGGGCTCCCGGGGTATTTTAAAGGCAGTGCAGGAAAGCATTATCGCCGGAGAACTTGATGCGGAAATCGAGTTCATCTTCTGTAATCGCGAACACGGCGAGACCGAAGCCACCGATATCTTTTTGAAAATGGTGGAGGACTATGGCATACCGCTGGTCAATTTCTCTTATAAAATGTACAAGGCTATCCTGGACATGTCCAACCCGGACCCCACACAGCCGATGCCCCAGTGGCGTATTGATTATGACCGGGAGGTCATGAAACGCCTGGAGGGATATAGTCCCGACCTGTGTGTTCTGGCCGGTTACATGCTGATAAACGGGCCGGAACTCTCCAACAAATACGATTTCCTCAACCTTCACCCGGCCGCCCCGGACGGTCCCGCCGGTACCTGGCAGCAGGTCATCTGGCACCTGATTGAGACCGGCGCCGACACCCAGGGTGTGAAAATGCACGTGGCTATCCCGGAACTGGATGTGGGGCCTACCGCTACCTACTGCACTTTCCCTATACGCGGTAAGGCTTTCGATAAGTACTGGGACGAAATCAAGGGGAAGTCCATGGCCGATACCAAAGAAGAGGAGGGGCCGGAAAACGCCCTCTTTAAAACAATACGAGCTCATGGATTTGTTCGAGAGACTCCCCTGATTATGGCCACTATCGGGGCTTTCAGTCGCGGTGAGGTAATAATCACTAAAGACAAACTGGTCGCCGACAATGCCGGCAACTTGATTGAAGGCTATGACCTTTCGAGAGAAATCGACGATATGGTCAGGGATAAACTCCCCGAATAACCTCTATTCCATTCTAAGGTCTATATATCTTTATACTCTTGCTTACTTCTTCTTGGCTTTATCAGCTTTTTCCTCGGCAGGTTTGTTCAGTACCTCATCGACGATGCCGTATTCCACCGCCTGGGTAGGATTAAGGTAGAAGTCGCGGTCGGTATCATGTGTTATCTTATCTATAGGCTGCCCGGTGTGGTTGGCGAGAATCTCTTTGATGAGATCCTGCTGTCGGGCGATTTCCCGGGCGGCGATGACCATGTCGGCTGCCTGACCCTGGACGCCGCCCATAGCCTGGTGCATATGGATGGTGGCATTGGGTAAAGCATAGCGTTTGCCCTTGGCACCGGCACAGAGTAAAACCGTGCCCATGCTGGCGGCCAGCCCCACGCAGATGGTGGACACATCCGGTTTTATCAGTTGTATGGTGTCATAGATGGCCAGGCCGGCGCTGATAACGCCCCCCGGCGAATGAATGTAAAGGCTGATGTCCTTATCGGGGTCTTCGCGTTCCAGATAGAGCAGCTGGGCGATTATCACATTGGCTACCGTATCGTTAATCGGCGTGCCGAGCATGACGATACGCTCTCTGAGCAGGAGTGAATATATGTCAAAAGCCCGCTCCCCCCTGGCGCCGCTCTCGATAACCATGGGTATTACATTGATAGGATTGATATTCATTTTGTTTCCTCCTTCGTTTGTTTCCTGGGTTTATCTTTGGTCTTAGCAATTTCTACCAGTTTTTCTATAGTTTTCCGGGTGATTAGTGATTGTTTTACAGATTGTCTGGTTTCCGGATTATTAAAAAGGTTCTTCAGTTGTTCCCGGTTTTCTTCCTGGGTGTTTTGTGTCATGCCGTTAATCCGATTATCAATATCGTCTTCACTGATTTCTATATTTTCTTCTCCGGTGATTTTATTGATAACCAGGGAAGCATCGACGTTTTTAATCGATACGGGCCTCAGTTCCTCGCGTAGCTGTTCACCGGTTTTCCCGATACTCTGGAGGTAATCATCCATACCCTGGCCGGATAGTTGCAGGCGGCGGTGCTGCTCATTGATAATACGGTCTATCTCCAGCTCTATTACCACCGGGGGGTATTCCGTTTGAGACTGTTCAATGGCCGCATTGATTACTTTTTCTTCAAAGTCCATCCGGGACTGTTCTTCGGTATTTTCCTTCAGTCTTTTCTTTGTCTCTTCACGAAGGAGTTTCACGGTATTGAATTCGGGTGAAATCTGGGCTGCAAGCTTATCGTTCATTTCCGGGAGCTTTTCTTCTTTGATTTCGGTAAGTTTTACCTTGAAAACACCTTCCTTACCGGCAACCTCGTTATTGGGGTAGTCTGCCGGGAAATTCAGGGTGAATTCTTTCTCCTCATCTTTTTTTAGCCCCAGTATTTGTTCGGAAAATCCCGGCGCCGGCGATACCACCTCTTTGAGGACCTGGTACTGGGTGCCGATTTTCTCGACATACGGTTTTTCTTCGACTTTACCACTGATGTCAATTACCGCCAGGTCGTTATATTCCAGTGGTCGTTCGACGGTTTCCCAGGTCCCGTACTGGTGGCGGAGTTCTTCGAGTACGGAATCGATTTTTTCTTCGGTGACTTCCGCTTTATCCGGAGTCATCCGGATGCTTTTATAGTCACCGAGTTCAACCGTGGGTATCAGCGGGACCACCGCCTTGAAGATAACCGGCTCTGTCTGGGTTACCTCGACCTCCGGCTGGGCGTATGGTACGATTTCCTGTTCCTTGAGGGCTTGTTCGTAGGCCTGCGGCACCAGCTTGTTGATGGCTTCTTCCACCAGTCTTTCCCGTCCAACATGACGTTCTACCAGCGTCCGGGGGGCTTTCCCCTTGCGAAATCCGGGTATCTCGACCTTCTGGGCCAGTTTCTTATACGAATCTTCTAGGGCTTCTTCCATTTCGGCAGGCTCCATCTCGATGGCTAAATATGCCTGGCGATTCTCTTCTTTTTCCTTTGTTACTTTCAAGATTCCTCCGTTTGGCTATTCATCACTAACGTCAATATGCAATTCCTTAAGCTGCGCTTCGGTTACCGGGGAAGGCGCTCCGAAAGTCAGGTCCATGGCGCTCTGCGTCTTGGGGAAAGCCATTACCTCGCGGATGGTTTCCTCACCGGCCAGCAGCATGACGGTGCGGTCGATACCCGGCCCTATCCCGCCGTGGGGCGGTGCCCCATAATCGAAAGCCTCCAGCATGTGACCGAACAAGCTTTCGAATTCTTCGTCGCTGTAACCCAGTAGTCGTAATATTTGCCTCTGTAATTCCGCGGTGTGTATCCTGATGCTGCCACTGGCCAGTTCGCAGCCGTTACATATCAGGTCGTAATTCTGGCCGATAGCGTCGCCGGGTGATGTTTCCAGCAACGGTATGTCCTCCGGTCGCGGCGAGGTAAAGGGGTTATTGACCGCTTCCCAGTTCCCGGATTCTTCGTCCCTGGTTAGCAGCGGGAAATCCACCACGAAAGCGAACGACATCACCGACGGGTCGGCGAGATTAAGTCGATTGGCCATTTCGCGGCGCAGCACGTCCAGGGCCGGATAAATATCATCCGGCCGACCGGCCACGATAAGCAGCAGGTCGCCCTTATTTGCCCCGCAGAGCTGCGCTATCTCTTTAATCTGGTCCAAGCTAAGGTGTTTGGCGGCCACCGATTTAACCATGTCTCCGGTTAAATCATCCAGTCCGCCGCCGGAGCTTCCCAGCGATATTGTCAGTAATCCTTTGGCACCGGCGTTCAATACCAGCTTATTCAATTCGTCAAGTTGATGGCGGCTGTAATCGCCGCAGCCGGGGGCTGTCAGTCCCTTGACTTTGCCGCCGCCGGATATGGCCGAGGTAAATATCCCGAATTCGGTCCGGGCGGCGATATCGGAAAGGTCGGCGATTTCCAGTCCGTAACGCAGGTCCGGCTTGTCCGAGGCATAGCGCTCCATGACATCGGCGTAGGTCAGCCGGGGAAAGGGTTTAGTAACTTCTAATTCCGGCTTGATGGTTTCCACCAGGGATGTAAACAGCTCTTCGATCAATTCAAGGATATCATCCTGTTCGATGAAGCTCATCTCGATATCCAGCTGGGTATGCTCCGGCTGGCGGTCGGCCCGGGTATCTTCATCACGGAAACAGCGCGCTATCTGGTAATACCGGTCCAGTCCCGCTACCATCAGAAGCTGCTTAATCTGTTGCGGCGATTGCGGTAAAGCGTAGAACTCGCCGGGGTGGACGCGGCTGGGCACCAGGTAGTCGCGGGCGCCTTCTGGGGTACTCTTAATCAATATTGGCGTTTCCACCTCGACGAAATCCCGGGCATCCAGGAAGTCGCGCATAAACTTGACGATGCGGTGTCTCAGGAGGATATTTTCTTTCATGCGGGGTCTACGCAGGTCGAGGTAGCGGTATTTCAGTCTTAAATTTTCATCTATATCAACCTCCTCGTTGATATAGAACGGAGGAGTCTGAGATGTATTAAGAATTTCAGCCTGGTTGACCATCACTTCGATATCACCGGTAGGTAGCCTTGGATTCTCCGTTCCCGCCGGACGCTGTCTGACCTCGCCTTTAACCTGTATCACGAATTCATTACGCATCTCTTCAGCGATTTTCAGGCTGTCCGGTGATGTATCCGGGTTAAAAACCGTCTGAATAACACCTTCCCTGTCCCGGAGGTCAATAAAAATTAACCCGCCGTGGTCACGACGGCGGTTCACCCATCCAGCCAGGGTCACTTCACGACCGATATGCCCTTTTCTTAATTCATTACAGCTGTGGGTTCTCAGCAAGAATTCCTCCGTTATGTTCAGGGCCTCTATCTTGATTATAACTTATACATACACCAGCTTCAACTTACTTATCAATAAATCATCAACTAGAATTCCTCGATTCAGTATTGATTTCTAACATATATAATGTTATACTGGTGAAAGTTGATTAATATGGTCAACTATTCGGTGTATTTTCGTTGTTAAAATTGAGGCCGACTCCTATTGTATTAGACTGGTATCTCTGTTAAAATATTATGTAATCCCGATATTATTGGATAACCGGAGTTGAGGTGAAAACACGTGTCGAAGACCATCGCCGAGATAAATGAAAAGATAAAAGAAGGCGAAGCCGTAGTTTATACCGCCGAAGAAATCATTGATGTTATAAAAGACAGGGGTATATCCCGGGCTGCGCAGGAAGTGGACGTGGTGACCACAGGCACTTTCGGGATCATGTGTTCTTCGGCAGCCTATTTTAATGTAGGCCATACCCGGCCGCGTATGAAAATCGGTGGAGGTAGAGCCTATCTGAATGATGTCCCGGCTTATACAGGTGTTGCCGCGGTAGATATAATCCTGGGAGCTAACGCCCTGCCCGACGACGATCCCCGCAACCGGATTCACCCCGGTGAGTTCAACTATGGCGGCGGACACGTTATCGAAGAACTGGTGGCCGGGAAAGATATCCGGCTGTCCGTCAGCGCCTACGGAACGGACTGTTACCCGAGAAAGCGACTGGATTCCTGGATAAATATTAAAGATATCAACCAGGCTACACTGTTCAATATCCGGAACGCCTACCAGAACTATAACGTGGCGGTAAATCCCTCTGATAAGATTATTTATACCTACATGGGGATGTTAAAACCACAGCTGGGGAATGCCAATTATTCGTCGGCGGGGCAGCTGTCGCCGCTGTTCAACGACCCCTATTATAAAACTATCGGCATCGGGACCAGGATATTCCTCGGCGGCGGTACCGGATATGTCGCCTGGTACGGCACGCAGCATAATCCCGGTGTGCCGCGCAATGAAAAGGGCCTTCCCACTACCGGGGCGGCCACTATCGCTACCATCGGTGATATGAAGCGGATGAGCCCCCGCTGGCTGGTGGGTACCAGCGTCCAGGGTTACGGCACCAGTCTAACGGTCGGCGTAGGTGTGCCCATACCGATATTAAACGAAGAAATCCTGGGATATACCGCCGTGACCGATGCGGATATCCTGGCGCCGGTCATCGACTACTCTGATGCTTTCCCTGATAACAGGTCGGATATCCTGACCCACATAAGCTACGCTGAACTGAAAAGCGGGACAATAAACGTAAACGGTAAAAAGGTGCCTACCGCTTCGCTTTCCAGCTACCCCCGGGCGGTAGAAATAGCGAATATATTAAAGGAGTGGATAGAATCCGGCAAGTTTTTACTCACCGAGGCTGTCGAACCTCTGCCGGGCGTAGATTCCGGCGTAACTGTCAAGCCGTTCAACGAACGCCCGATTGAATACTAAGGGATGGAATAATCATGTTGGTTACCAAGAGAATAGTATTAAGATTTCCCCAGCGACTGGTTGAAAGGCCGATAATCTACCGGCTGGTCAAGGACTACGACCTGGAGTTTAATATCTTAAAGGCATCGATAACCCCGGAGCAGGAGGGTTTGTTGGTGCTGGAATTAAAGGGCGACCAGAAGGAATACGACAAAGGGATTGATTTCCTAGTGAAAGGCGGCGTAAGAATACAATCGTTGAGCCAGGACGTTACCCGCAACGAAGAAAGATGCACCAGCTGTGGCGCCTGTATCACCGTCTGTCCGGCCGGCGCTTTCGAGGTAGACCCTGAGACCAGGGAAGTTCTGTTCAATAATGAAAAATGCATTGCCTGTGGCCTGTGCATCCCGGCCTGCCCTCCCCGGGCGATGGAAGTGCATTTCTAGAGGTTGCTCCTATATCATTGAGAGGGCTTGATGTTATCTACCGACAGACTCATAATAAGATCATTTCTCGAGTCTGATTACGCTGATCTTTACGAATATCTTTCGCTAAAAGAAATCTATCATTTTGAGCCGGGTGAACCAATATCGCTTGAAGACGCAAAGAAAATATGTGAGGAGAGAGCCAAAGGGCCCGACTTCTGGGCTGTCACGCTGATTCACGGTGGTAAAAAGCTTATCGGTCATTTGTATTTCCATCAAACCGAACCCGTGGTTTTTCTTACCTGGGAGATAGGGTTTATTTTCAATCCCGCTTTTCAAAATATGGGATACGCATCGGAAGCGGCGCGAGCCATGATAAGTTATGCTTTCAACAAGCTGGGAGCTCATCGCGTCGTGGGGTATTGCAGCCCGGAGAATATCCCGTCGTGGAAAGTCCTCGAAAACTGCGGCATGACCAGAGAAGGTCTACGCCGCAAGAATACCTTTTTCCGGAAAGATAAAGATGGGAAGCCCCTCTGGTTTGATTCATATCAATATGCCCTACTGGCAGAAGATGTGCGATGAAGGATAATAGCTATCAGCCGCGAACCTACCGTCACTGGATAGAAGGCAAAGACCTGGTCTTTTTCACTGTTACGGTCAAAGAGACCGATCTGTACATCCGGGCTAGAGAAAACCTCCAGCGAAAAGCCCGCCGGTTGGTGCTTAAATATCGTGAACAGCTGGAAAAATACATCCTGAAAAATCCTGCTTTTCAGAAATCCTTTGAACCACTCCCTGCTTCAGGTGTTGAACCGCGTATTGTCGAGATGATGCTGCTGGCCGGCCAGAAAGCCGGGGTCGGTCCCATGGCCGCCGTGGCTGGAGCCATCGCCGAATGCGTCGGGCGAGAGCTCCTCGAGTATTCACCAGAACTAATCGTGGAAAACGGCGGGGATATCTTCATGAAAACCTCGCGAAAGAGAGTCGTGGGTATCTACGCGGGTGATTCGCCGTTAAGCGGTAAGATAGGCGTAGAAATCGAAGGCCGGGAGAAACCGACGGGTATCTGTACCTCATCCGGTACGGTGGGTCATTCAACGAGTTTCGGTACTGCCGATGCCGTCGTGGTTATTTCCGATTCCACCACCCTGGCGGATACCGCCGCCACGGCTATCGGTAATAAGGTTAAAATCATCGACGATGTTTCCGATGCCATCGAGTTCGGCGGCGGAATCGATGGATTGAAAGGGCTGATAATTATCAAGGATGACGCCATCGGTGTCTGGGGTGAAGTCAAACTCTGTGAAATATCTACCTGATAAAAAGCTATTTCTTGATACTTATTTCCAGCGTATTCACTTCGGAATCGACGCCCTTAAGCGGCACTACCATCCCCAGTAGAGTACTCCGGATAATTTCAATAGGAAATGATTTTAACGGTATATCACTGTTGTTCAGTGTTATTTTAACTTCGCCAGTATTATCGAGGGAAAGCTCCAGAGTTTCTATCTCGACGGTATCACGCAGACTGGCGATTATCCCCCCGGCAACGGAGTCTATATATTCAGTGACAAAGTAGTCGAGATTAATTGGTACGTTATTTACCGAAAGACTTACCTTCCTGGCCATTATCGTAGTTCCTTTCTAATAATATCTTTCTACGTCACCAGATATATTCACTGAAAGCCACGTTTCCTGACAAGTATAACATAAATCGATACGGGCTGAGGAAGGCAGTCTTTCAACAGCAGATAATTACCGCTCTATTTCTTAACGCGAACGAGAACGATACCGGTAATTCCCAGAGCTACGCCGACGATAATCATGAAAGCGCCAATGCCGAGGGCAATCTGGGTAACGCCGAATCCTAAAACAGCCAGGTAAAGGTAGTTTTCCAGGTTTAGTGCCTGGGCGTAGGTCAGCTGAAGAGGGTTAGTGGGATCAAATTGATTGCCGCCCAGCAGGTCGCCGTAAGTAGGGGCGATACTGTGCCGGTGTTCCCTGACAGTGTCGCCGGCGATTTCGGCTTCCTTGGCGTTATCGATTACTTCACCTGCGGCCAGCTTGTCCGAGGGTATCCCCAGGGTAATCTGCTCCTGCTGCATGGCATCTACCAGCAGGTCGTTCTTGGCAAAGCCCTGCCATACAAATATACCCCCGATAACGATTGCCACTACCCCGAGAACTATAACAAATACTGAAAGAATTTTAACCATTTATTCCTCCTCCTGCAGTTCATTCTTGCTATATTTGATATTATGGGATAACTGTCCATCTGTATGTGATGAATGTCACAAGAATATCACTAAAAGGTTATATTGCTTTGCAGGGAAGAAGACAAACCAACGTGATGGTTCTCCGTATGAGGAGGGAGAAAACGGGGTATCCGGAAATACGAATATAATTTACTTTGCATATCCGAAATACCATTGTTATCATTGTGACATATATCACTGACATCAGTCAACGGGAAAGTTAAAATTCGTGAAAGACTTACCTTTCAACGATGTTGACAGAACGGATAATAACGTATATTATCCCTAACGCAATGACCATGATGTAATTCATCGTAATACACTGAATATCAAAGCAGGAGGTGGGTGGTGACTAAAGACCAGGATAAAACACTAAAAGCCCTGGAAAAGGGCATCAAGATGGAAATAGACGGCAAGGAATTTTACCTGAAAGCCAGTGAAAAAACGAGTAACGAACTGGGCAAAAAGCTTCTGCAGTCGTTGGCTGCGGAAGAAGATACCCACCGCAAGGCATTTGAAGACATATACGAGAATATGAGAGATAAAAAAGGCTGGCCACGCAAAGAATTCAAGACCGATGGCGGGACGGCTTTAAGGACCGTTTTTTCTAACGCCATGGATAGTATGAAGCCGGGTGTAAAAACTATACCTGAGGAGATCGATGCGGTGAAAACCGCCATGGACATGGAAAACGAAACGTACGATTTCTACAAGAAGCAGGCCGAAGGGGCTGCTTATGATGCTGAGAAGAGTTTTTACGAAGCCCTGGCGGTCCAGGAGGAAGAGCATCATCGGCTACTTCTGGATTATTATGAATTCCTGAAAAATCCGGCGGCGTGGTTTGTCCAGAAAGAACACCATTCTCTGGATGGCGGCTAATTTTCGTACAATCAGGTTCCGGGGGTAAGAAATATGCTAAAGATAAAAAATCTGTCGGTAGCGGTAGAAGATAAGGAAATCATCCATAACGTTAACCTGACTATCAAGAACGGTGAAACTCACGTATTATTCGGTCCTAACGGCGCCGGTAAAAGCACCCTGCTCATGGCTATCATGGGTTTTCCCAAGTACCGGGTGACCGGCGGTAGTATTACCTTCAAAGGCAAGGATATTACCCATTTAAGCGTCGATGAAAGGGCCCGCATGGGCATCGGTATTTCTTTTCAGCGACCCCCGGTGGTACGAGGTGTAACCACCAGAGATATGATGGCGGCATGCCTACAGGAGCGGGGTAACGGGGATAAAATAATCGAACTGGCGGCCAAAGCCGATCTTAACGATTTTCTGGAGCGGGATATCAACTACGGTTTTTCCGGTGGTGAGATAAAACGCTCCGAGTTGATGCAGTTGCTGGCCCAGAAGCCGGAACTGACATTGCTGGACGAACCGGAATCGGGCGTAGACCTGGTAAATATCGTGCTTATCGGCGAACTGATGAACGATTTACTGGAAAAGAACTGCCCCATCCTGCAGCGTAAATGCATGGGTCTGATTATCACTCACACCGGACATATTCTTGATTACGTTAATGCCCGCACCGGATACGTAATGTTTGACGGGACCATCGGTTGCGTCGGCGACCCCCACGAGATGCTGGCGACAATACGTGAAAAGGGCTACGAGGAATGTATAAATTGTTACCTTGGGAGGGTACCCTGGCATGAATCAGACTGATATTTCCAAAAACTACCAGGAAAAAGCCAAAGCTGCCATCGATAAAACAGCGGCCCTGGGTGACGATATTGATATTACTAAATTCACCAGTGATAATGCCAACCACGCTTACCAGGAGGATCCCTCACAGCTAGACGCAGAAGCCAAGAAACATATGCTTGATGCCGGGATAATGCTGGACGATCCCAGCCAGAGGTCCGGCACCTATATACAAATGGATAATACCCCGATACACAGTTCCGTAACTCAGGATGGCGTGGAAGTAATGCCGGTCAGTCAGGCAATGGAAAAGTACGACTGGCTGTCGGATTACTGGTGGAATGCCGTAGCGGTGGACCAGGATAAATACACTGCCAACATCGAACTCAATCAGTACGACGGCTATTTTATCCGGGCATTACCCGGTCAGAAAACCGTCTTCCCCGTCCAGGCCTGCTTGTATCTGGCGAAAGACAAACTGGTGCAGAACGTCCATAATATCATCATCGCCGAAGAAAACTCGGAGATGCACATCATCACCGGCTGTACTACCGCTTCCCAGGAAGAATCCGGATTGCACCTGGGAGTATCTGAATTTTATATCAAAAAGGGAGCCAAGGTAACCTTTACCATGATTCACAGCTGGAGTCCGGAAACCGCCGTGCGACCCCGCAGCGGCGTCATTATTGAAGAAGATGGCCTTTTCATGAGTAATTATGTCCTGATGAAGCCGGTCAATTCCCTGCAGATGAACCCGTTGGCCCGGTGCATCGGCAAGAATGCTACGGCCAGGTTCAACAGCATCCTGGTAACCGGCGCAGGCTCGTCACTGGACGTGGGTTCGAGGGTAATCCTGGACGCCGAAGGCTCCCGTACCGAGATTATATCCCGGGCTATCACCACCGGAGGCTACATTACCGCTCGTGGTTATATCGAGGGTAATGCGCCCGGGGTCAAAGGCCACCTGGAGTGCCGCGGACTGATATTGGGTGAAAAGGGTGGCATTCATGCCATTCCTGAGCTTAAAGGAAACCTGGCCGGTATCGACCTCTCCCATGAAGCGGCTGTCGGCAAGATAGCTGAAGAAGAGGTCGAGTACCTGATGGCCCGCGGCCTGACCCGTGACGAAGCTACGGCCACCATTGTCCGGGGTTTCCTCCGGGTGGATATAGAAGGGCTGCCGCCCCTGCTGGCCGACGAGTTGAAACGGGCGGTAGAGGCCAGTGAAAAAGAGGTAATGTAGGCAAAGGGGAAAAAGATGGACTTGAATGCACTCCATAAACTCGGCTACGGCATGTACATTGTCGGTTCGTATAAGGATGATAAACTCAACGGACAGGTAGCCAATACCGTTTTCCAGATAACCTCGGAGCCACCGACGGTTGCGGTTAGTATCAATAAAGCTAACCTGACCCACGAATATATCGAATCCAGCCGGGTATTCTCCGCCTCGGTTTTACACCAGGATACACCCCTCAATTATATCGGCGACTTCGGGTTCAAATCAGGCAGAGACGTGGATAAGCTGAAAGGGATCGATTATAAAATAGGCGAAACGAAAGCGCCCGTATTTCTCGACCACGCTACCGCCTACCTGGAAGCCGAGGTAATCCAGGGTGTCGACCTGGGAACTCATACTATTTTTATCGGCAAGATTGTCGCCGCCGAGGTTCTCAGCGAAGACCTTTGCCTGACGTATGATTATTATCGTCAGGTAAAACGCGGGACTACACCCAAGACTGCTCCCAGCTATATTGCCGGAGAAAAAGGAGGCAAGTAAAAGATGGACAAGTACGAATGCACGGTTTGCGGCTATGTCTATGACCCTGAACAGGGCGATTCGGAGGGCAACATACCCCCGGGAACACCTTTCGAGAAATTACCCGACGACTGGGTATGCCCTGTTTGCGGCGCGCCAAAGAGCGATTTTGAAAAAGTAGAAGTCTAAGAATTAAGGGGGATTATATAATGAAACCGAGAGAAATAGTCCCGCAAATTTACTATGTGGGCGCTATCGATTGGGACCGGCGGTTATTCGATTCACTGATACCGCTGCCCGACGGCACCAGTTATAATTCCTATTTAATCAAGGGCAAAGAGAAAACCGCCCTGATTGATACCGTCGACCCACCCATGCGGCAGGTCTTGGAAGATAACCTCGATGAACTGGGTATCAAGAAAATCGACTATATCGTCACGCACCATGCCGAGCAGGACCACTCCGGCACCCTGCCCTACATGCTGGCTAAATATCCACAGGCTAAGGTCGTTTGCACGCCACGCTGCGAGGAATTGATTATCGAACTCCTTGATGTTGCCAAAGAAAGGATTATTACCGTAGCAGATAAAGAAACGCTGTCTCTCGGTGGAAAGACCCTGGAATTCATTCACTTTCCCTGGGTGCACTGGCCGGAGACAATGCTTACTTACCTGCAGGAAGATAAGATATTGTTTCCCTGCGACTTTTTCGGTTCGCACCTGGCGACATCCGATTCATACGTAACCGATGAAGGACAGGTCTACGAATCATCTAAACGTTATTTCGCCGAGATAATGATGCCCTTCCGCACCAATATCCGAAAAAGCTGGGAAAAACTGAACGGTTATGATATCAAACTTATCTGTCCCAGCCATGGCCCGCTGCACAATCGCCCCGAATTTATCGTAGGAGCCTACAAGGAATGGATTTTTGGCGAGCCGAAAAATAAGGTAGTGCTACCCTATATATCCATGCACGGCAGCACCAAAATAATGGTGGACTACCTGGTCCGGGCACTGATAGATAGAGGTGTCACGGTCAAGCAATTTAACCTGGCGGTTACCGATATCGGCAAGCTGGCCATGGAACTCGTCGATGCCGCTACTATTGTCCTGGGTGTGCCCACCGTGCTGGCCGGGGCTCATCCTCACGTAGCCCATGCCGCTTTCCTGGCAAATGCTTTACGACCTGAACTCAAGTATGCCGCCATCATCGGATCCTACGGGTGGGGAGGCAAGACGGTCGAGCAGATCAGCGCCATGATTCCCAATCTGAAAGTAGAAGTCTTGGGAACGGTGTTGGCCAAAGGACTGCCGAAAGAGGAAGATTATAAAGCCCTGGATGACTTGTCGGAATCTATAGCCGGAAAACACAAAGATTCCGGATTTGTTTAGAAAAGGTATTATTCTTAGAGGAGGTATTATATGGATAACGAAAAGATAATCAAAATCCTGAATACGGATCTTCAAGACGAACACGGTGCTGTAATCCAGTACCTGAGCCATGCCTATGCCATCGGTGAAGGCGAGATGTCCTGTGAAATCGAAGCCATTGCCCGTGAGGAGATGCGTCACCTGGACTGGCTGGCGGAAACAATCGTCGAACTGGGCGGACAACCCAGCCTGAAGCGGGGGACCATGCGCATGGGGGGAAAGACGGTACCGGAATGGATGAAGAACAACGTATCGCTGGAAGAGGGTGCCATCAACCAGTACAAAGAGCATATCGAGATGATAGACGACCCCAAAATAAAGCGCTTGTTAAAGCGTATCCTGGCTGATGAACAGACGCACCACGGGGACTTTGAGCACTTTGTGGAAAAATCGGGCAGAGAAAGCGCCGAAGACCAACGAGGCAACCGTAAAGACGATGTTACCAAGATGCTGAACTGGGGTATTGAACATGAATACACCGTCGTGCTCCAGTACCTCTTCCAATCTTATATGACAGAGAATCCGGAAGCCAGGAAACAACTGGAAGACCAGGCTATCAATGAAATGCAGCACTTGGGGTGGCTGGCCGAAGAGCTGGTCGACGGCGGCGGTAATCCCGTTATCGAGCATACCAAGCCTGACCAGGCCACGGAAACGGCGGATATGCTTAAGGCAGACCTGAAGATAGAAAAAGAGGTGGCCGAAGCATATGACAAGGCCGCCAGAGCAACCGACGATAAAGATCTGAAGAAATTGCTGATACGCATCCGGGACAATGAGATTTATCATATAGATGTCTTTAACGACCTGCTGAAAGATGAAGAAGACGATAGCGGTTCCGGCGGCATTACCAATATCCCTGATAGCGGAGGGTAAGCATGGGTAATTATACCGAAGCAGGAAAAGTAGCAGACTTCCCGGAAGGAACTCCTAAAAAGGTAGTGTTTGACCAGCAGGAAATCATGCTGGCGAAAGTGGACGGGAAATTTTACGCTGTGGCCGTCCGTTGCCCTCATATGAATGGGGACCTGTCCCTGGGAAAACTTGAAGGCGCCGTAATTACCTGCCCGCGGCATTCTTCGCAGTTCAATATTACCGACGGGAAAGTGGTGCGGTGGCTGAAAGGCTCCGGTCTGTTAAGCGCCATCGGGAAAACCCTCAAATCCCCCCGGCCGCTTAAAACCTACCCGATCAAGATTGAAGGCGATACGGTCCTTATCGAAGTATAATGCCGGTAATACCAGACCCCCGGATGAATCTACCTAAGGAGGTCTAAACTAATGTCTGTTGTGTTTTCCGGCGATGAACTTATCAACCTAGCTATTGACATCGAACGAAGAGGGATAACTTTTTACGATATTATGGCAAAATCGACCGATGATGAGATGGCCAGGATTGTCTTCGAGGCCCTGGTAAACATAGAACGCCAGCATATATCCATATTTGAAGATATGCTGGGCGATGATATCACCACCGCTGAATCATCAAGTTCCAGTCCGGAGTATTCCGACTATCTTCGGTCGCTTATCGACGATGCCGTTTTCACAGATGATGCGATAACGAGCGAAATGGCGACCCAGGCAGACAGTGACATTAAGGCTATTGAGCTGGCAATCAACGCAGAAAAAGACTCTATTCTCTTCTATTACGAGATGAACGAACTTATGCCCGGGAAAATATCGCCGGTTATCAAACGGATAATCGCCGAAGAAAAATCCCACCTGCAACAGCTTACCGAAGTAAAGAAAAGACTGCAGGGGAAGTAACCTGAACAGGAATACAGTCAGGAGCAAATCCCATGGCTAACAAACTGGTAATCGGCATATTGGTAGTCCTCGTTTTGTACGCGGCCAGCATCGGTTTTTACACCTTTTCCTTAAACTCAACAATCGATAGATTAGAGGAGCAGTTCTCTTCTTTTGAAATAACCCAGACCGATAGAATGGATGCCCTGGATGCCGGTTTTATAGAACTCCAGAACGAAACTCAGGATAGACTGGTCGCCATGGAAAAAACTATCAACGAGGCGGTAGCCGGATTTGATGCCTGGCAGGAGGATATATTGGACACGGTGAATACCGTGAATGAGCAAATCATGAGCGTCGCCGATAATGTAGATGCTCTTGGAAAACGTCTTTCTACGGCTGAAGAAGAACTCTCTTATTCCCTGATAAATACCGCCGGGATTTACCAGCAGGTTGTCGGGGCAACCGTACAAATCAGCGATGGTGAACTAATCTACGGTTCGGGCGTGATTATGGATGAGGAAGGCCACGTATTAACCGCCCATCACGTCGTCGATGTGCTCACGGATATCTACGTGGTGTTACATGATGGCCGGGTATCCCGGGCTACATTGGTGGGTGAATCCGCCCTGAGTGATATAGCCGTACTGGGACTGGATATCAGTCCCGGCATACAGCCCCCGCCTTTCGCCGATTCCAGCCAATCGAATATCGGCGATGCTGTTATTGCTGTCGGGTCACCGGTCGACAGTGATACGCTTGAAGATTTAAATGATACACTGACCAGCGGCATTATCAGCCAGGTTAACCGCTATGTCAAGATAGATGGCTCTTACATACCCAACCTTATCCAGTTCGATGCCCCGGTTAATCCGGGTAATTCCGGCGGTCCGCTTTTCAACTCTGACGGCGAGATAGTCGGCATAGTTATCGCCAGAATAGCTGCTACGGAGGGAGATGGCATATCCTTTGCCGTGTCCTCCAATAAAGCCAAACGCGTAGCGGCGGAAATACTGGAAAACGGTTTCTTCGACCACCCCTGGCTGGGTGTCATTATTGATGACCTGGATCCCGGGGACCTGGAAGATTTAGGACTGGAAAATATCAACGGGGTTTATATCCTGGGAGTTTTTAACGATAGCCCGGCTGAAGCTTCCGGGTTAGCTATGGGCGATATAATTATATCGGTTGACGGCACCATGATAAGAGATAAATCGGATCTTACTTCGTATCTGGCTGAAAACAATAGTCCCGGGGATACTATTACGATAATAATACTGCGTGATGATACGACTATTGAAATTACCGTAGAACTGGATAGCCGTCCGGAATAGTTAGGGTTATCAATAGCCCTTTCCGTACCTGAGAAAAGCACCCACTTTCTTCCGGTTGATAATCATTATTCCGTACCAGAGCAATATGCCCAATCCGATGAATTCCCCTAGATATACGTCGGGATGGGCAAAGAAATCGCGGAACCATAGGGTAAACCAGTCGGTGATTTCAATCCTGTCAAATTCAAAACCCATCAAGGGCCAAAAGATAGTTTTAGGCGTCAGCCATATCTGGTCCAGAATGAAATGGATAAATGTCCCGAAAGCCAGGACCAGCAGCCAGATGCTGTTGCGCTGCCGGTAAAGAACATATCCGCCGATAGATATTAATATCAGGAAGAGAAGCGTATGGGCGTATATCCGGCCGTTGCTTAAAGAATCCCGGAAGAAAACCATGCCGACAGGCTTGTCGATAATATCCGGCAGGAGCGAGCCGATGAGTAAAATCCTGATATCGATACGCTCGTAAAAAGCGGCCAGCCAGGCGGCTGCCCTGTTTGTTGATTTATTACGTTTGGCGATACTGCCGGCCAGTACGGTCACACCGAGAGTAATTCCGGTGTGTGCTAGAAGCAGCATCTGTTAGAATTTCCCTTCAATTTACGTTAAACCTTCCCTAAATATAGTATACTATACCGGGTATAATTGATAGTGGAGGAGGTAAAGAGGAATCGCGGATAATGAAAACTATCGGTCTCACCGGCGGCATCGGCAGCGGTAAATCTACCGTAGCGGGTTATTTAGAGGAACTCGGTGCGGTGACAGTTGATCTGGATAAAGCGGGGCACGAAGTGCTCCGGCAGGATGATGTCCGCGTCCGGCTGGTCAATACGTTCGGGGAAGAAATACTTGATACCGGTGGTAATATAGACCGGCAATCACTAGGAAACATAGTCTTTAGTAACCCGGAAGCATTAGCGAAACTGAACGACATCGTTCACCCGGTAATCGACGCTATAGTGGACGAGAAAACAGCCAAATGCCAGCAGCAGGGAGTGAAAGTGTTAGTGCTGGAGGCGGCGGCGATGCTGGAGGCAAAACGCGATTGGCAGGTGGACGAATTATGGGTAACGGTTGCTTCCGAGGATGCGGTTATCAATCGTATAAAAGAAAGATCAGGCATATCAGAGGATGCCATTAAAGCCCGGATAACTTCGCAGATGTCCAACGAGGAACGGATTAAACTGGCGGATGTGGTAGTCGACAATGATGGTACACTGGAAGAACTCGGAGACAAGGTAGCGATTGAATGGGAAAGGTTACAGGAGAGGCTTTGATGACGACTTCTTTCCCCGGACTACTGTTCTGGAGTAGCCCCGATCCCGGTAAATAATGCGGTGCTTGAACCGTGCCCCCATATTTGACTCTCAGCTATAGAACTGCTACAATATAATCTTTGGAGGACTGAAATTTACGCGATAATTGAAACCGGCGGTAAGCAATATAAGGTTACTCAGGGCCAGACCATCGATGTTGAACGCCTGGACGTAAAAGATGGCGGCAAGGTAGAACTGGATAGAGTACTGATGGTCGCTGACGGTGATAAGGTTGTCACGGGCACACCTATAGTGGAAGGCGCCATGGTGAAGGCTACCGCCGTGGAAAACGGTAAGGGCGATAAGGTAATCGTCTTTAAATATAAGGCAAAGGTCCGGTACCGGCGCAAGAACGGCCACCGGCAGCTTTATACCAGGCTGATTATTGACAGCATTACGGCACCGGGCATCGCTGAACCCAAGCCTAAAGCCGAACCAAAACCAAAGGCGAAGCCCAAAGCAAAGGTTAAGGCAGCGGTTAAAGCTACAACTAAAGCAACGACCAAGCCAAAAGCTGCCAGTCGGCCACGCCGCAAGAAGAAAGAGGAGATGACAGATGGCGCATAAAAAGGGAGGCGGCACCAGTCGCAACGGTCGCGATAGCCAGGGACAGCGTCTCGGTGTCAAGAGATTTGCCGGCCAGCTGGTAAACGCCGGCACCATACTGGTGCGCCAGAGGGGCACGCGTATTCACCCGGGTAATAATGTCGGTGTGGGGAAGGATCACACCCTCTTCGCACTGGTTACCGGCATTGTAAAATATGAACCTACCACGAATAACCGGAGAAAGGTAAGCGTTTACGCTGCCTAGAATTATGAAAGAGAAAATACATCCCCAATATTATACCGACGCTACCGTGACGTGCGCTTGCGGGAACACATTTACCACCGGCTCAACGAAAAAAGAGCTCAAGGTCGAGGTATGCAGCAAATGCCATCCCTATTTTACCGGCGAACGCCGCATGCTGGATACCACCGGGAGAGTTGAGCGATTCAAGAAACGTTA
>DAOUER010000099.1:0-3238 GCA_034430375.1 Dehalococcoidales bacterium | reverse complement strand
CAGCATTTGTCACAAATGTTAATGCATCACCATTTTGATCGACCCGCCCGGTACGGCCGATTCGGTGAATGTAGTCATCCGTACTTTCGGGCATATCGTAATTGATGACGTGGGAAATACTTAAGACATCAATACCGCGGGCGGCAATATCGGTCGCCACCAGAATCTTTACCGACCCGTTACGGAAGCCAGAAAGTGCGGCCTGTCTCTGGTTCTGGGACAGGTTCCCCTGCAGTGATGTCACCCGATAGCCTTCTCTTACCAGTTGCTGCGCGACACGCGAGGCACGATGCTTGGTACGTGTAAACACAAGGACTGATTCCGTGGCGGTCTTACGCAAGAGTTCCTTCAGCAGAGCTGTCTTGAGGTGCTGCTGTACCGGGTACAGGGAGTGTGACACCGTTTTTGCCGGCAAGGTACGGCCGATTTGCACGGTGACCGGGTCATGCAGGAATTCTTTCACCAGACGCCGGATATCACCGGGCATGGTTGCTGAAAAGAGCAAGGTCTGTCGCTTTTGCAGAATGCACTGCAGAATATTCCGAATATCGGGTAGAAAGCCCATATCAAACATCCGGTCCGCTTCGTCGATTACGAGAACTTCCAGATGGGATAAATCAACTGTGCCCTTCCAAAGGTGATCGAGCAGGCGGCCCGGACAGGCAGCAATTATTTCAACCCCTCTAATTAGTTGCCGGGTTTGCTGCTCCATATTCACCCCGCCGTAAACGGCAATACTCCGTAATCCGGTTTGCACCCCTAAATCATTTATAGCTTCACATGTTTGCTCGGCCAGCTCACGTGTGGGCGAGATTATTAAAGCCCGGATACATCCTCGTGGTTCTGGCAGTAGACGCTGCAGAATCGGCAGCGCGAAAGCGGCGGTCTTGCCGGTTCCGGTCTGGGCCAGACCGATGAGATCACGGCCCTGTAGAATTGGCGGGATGGTCTTTTCCTGGATTGGTGTGGGTATGGTGTAACCGAGCGCACGTACACCGGCCATGATGCTCGGATGAAAATTGAAGGTTTCGAAACTCATTAAAACTCCTTGTTATAATTTAGAGTCGCCTGCGTCTAAAAAATGGCAGGCAGCTCAACTGATTTTGTATCTTCTTTGTCTTACTCTGCTAGCGGACCAGCCCCTTCTCTTGGCAACAGCATAGCCATTGCCTTTTTTGTCAGAAAGAGGAAGGGCCTCAACAACATTAATAGTCATATGCCCCAGTGTTTTGTCATTGAGGGCAGTAATGGCGGCTTTACCTTCAGACGGTGATGGCATTTGAACAAAGCCGTACCCGCGCTGTTGGCCGCTACCAATATACTTGTCGTTCATCATGTTTATAGATATCACTTCTCCGAAAGCCGTGAATTCTTGTCGCAGTTCATCCTCAGTCACCTCAAGCGGTAAGTTCCCCACATATATATTCATGTTACCCCCTTTTATGAAATGGGTTTCCCTACGCAGATTTGTCACGAGTGTGTCAGCAACAGTTTCTGGATTCATGTAAATACCAGCACGACCTTTAATCATAGACAGCCACCAGATAATTTAATATCTTTGCTGTCTTCCTCCCCCGGATCTACCACCTCTACCACCACCGGATCCACCACTGTAACCACCGCTCCTTCTGTCGCCATAGGACCCACCGCCTCCGCTGTTTTCACGGGGGCGTGCGGCATTTACAGTAAGAATCCGGTCTTTTACCGTCTTGCCGTTGAGAGCTGCGATTGCCGCCTGACCCTCGGACACCGAAGGCATCTCGACAAAGGCAAATCCTCTGGCTTGGCCACTATATTTATCGGTTGGAATAGCTATAGATTCTACCTTTCCAAAAGAGGCGAAATCTGCTCTTAACTCCTCTTCAGTCACATCATAAGATAAGTTACCTACATAGATTCTCATATTAGAACCCTCCTTGTTAAATTGTATAATCTTTCCTCTAGTGACATACACAGGCCAGGGGTATCCGGCCTATGTATGTCTTCAAGAGCAAGCCAAAATTAGCTGCTCATGTAGAGGGCACGGAGCATTTAATACTTGGAACTGTAGCTGTAGTTTCCGCTATCGGGACGCTGCGCTTTCTTGGCTCGACGGCATGAGGGACAGCGCTTAGGCTCATTGGTAAAGCCTTTGGATTGGAAGAACTCTTGTTCCCCAGCGCTGAAGGTAAAGGCAGTTCCACAATCGGAACATTGGATAGATTTGTCCTGAAAAACCATTGGATGACCTCCTCTCTTTTTAATTAGTTAGAGTTCGGGCCATCCAATACTTAGGAAAACTCTGTGTCAGTAGCTTCCGAGAAGCTTGTTATAACCTAAACCGAAACCATCACACTAATAATACACTAAGTTAGTCAACTTTGCAAGTAAACAAGTGTCAAGGGCAATCCGGGCCACCGCACGGAACGCCAGAAGGTGCAACGAGGGCTGGTATTTCCGGGGAAGCACGGATTTCTTTCTTTATTTTTCTTTAGCTTCTCTGACTATAGCTCTTGCCCCCTCGGGGATGGGAGGAGGCACCGGCTCCTGGGCCGTAAGCTTCTTCACCGCGCCAAAGCGGGGAGGGCAGGCTTCAAAGCAGGTCCCGCATTTTATGCATTTCTCCTGGTCGATGACATGGATCTGATTCTTGTCACCTGTAATCGCCTCTACCGGGCATTTCCTGAGGCAAATCCCGCAGGCCTGGCACTTATCCGGGTCGATATAATAGGCGGGGGCTTCACTTAATAGTGTTTCTACCTCTTCGGTGGTGAAAAGTTCAAGATATTCTTCTTCATTAGGCAGGCGTGAGGCCAGCTTTTCCTTTTTCACCAGCTTAATGTAGGGAACCAGCCTCTTAACTTCTTCAAGCCTGGATTTCAATTCATTTTGGTCTGTCCCTTCGCTGCTGCCAAGGGGGCCCAGCTTTTTAATCTGCGCGGCAAAGTCAGTCATAATATCGGCGTAACGGATTCCTTCCCCGGCAGATACCCATTCAATTCTTAATCTATCCGGGTTTATCCCTGCGTGCTCCAGCAATTTTTTGCACAGCCGGGTCATGCTTAAGGCATCAAAGTTTCCCTGGGTATTATAGTGGCAGTCGTTAAGGTGACAGCCGCCGATAAACACCCCGTCTGTTCCGTTGGAGAAAGCCCGCAGTACAAATGACAGGTCGACTCTGCCGGAGCACATCACCCTTATTACCCTTATATAAGGGGGGAACTGATAACGGGAAACTCCGGCAAGGTCCGCCCCTCCG
>DAOUER010000098.1:0-31267 GCA_034430375.1 Dehalococcoidales bacterium | reverse complement strand
TCACTATGGCGGAAACGAAGTCCTTTTCCTTGCCACCGATGACCATCGCGTCTTTGATATAGGGGCTGAACCTGAGCCTGCCCTCGATGTATTGCGGCGCATATTTAGCCCCTGAGCTTAACTCTCCCATGTGCTCAAGGCGGTCCATAAATATCAGGTGCCCGTCATCATCTACGTTGACCGCATCGCCGGTATGACACCAGCCGTCTATCAGGGTAGCGGTGGTCTTCTCTTTATCCTTGTGATAGCCCTTGAACATGCACTCGCTGGTAACGAGGAGTTCACCCTCGTTAGTAATCCTAACCTCGGTACCGAGTGCCGGCCGCCCGACGCTTTCAAATTTTATATCCCCCTTACTATGTGAAGAAATCAGTCCGGCCTCGGTGCTGGCGTAGCACTGCCGGAGTTCGACGCCGATAGCATGAATCAGCCGGAAAGTATCAAGGCTGAGTACCGAACTGCCGGTGACGGCGAACCTCACACGACTCAAGCCGAGCCTGTCTTTCAGGTGCCGGAACAGAGCATGATACGCTATGCCATGGAGAAGTCTCCAGAAAATATTAGGTTTCTTGCCCTCGAACATGAAGTCGGCCATCTTGTGTCCTACCGGCAGGAACAGGTTATAAACAAGACGTTTTAGCCAGTGTGCGTCAACCATTTTTACCTGTATCTCGCTGACTAGGCCTTCCCACTGGCGCGGGCCGTAAATCACGAAGTTCGGGCCGACTTCCCGCGTATCCTCGGCAATCGTTTCCGGCTCCTCCGGGAAATTCAGCTTGGCGCCAGTCAGCAGGTGGGGAATGGTGGCGAAGAAGCTATCCCCTACCCAGGCTGCCGGGAAATTGGATATAAGGTTGTCGTTCTCGTCCATCGGGTAGCGATCGACGAATCCTCGGGCGGTGGTTATCAGGGCATGGTGAGTCAATGCTGCTCCCTTGGGTAGTCCGGTAGTCCCCGACGTGTAATATATGAAAGCTTCATCGTCCCCTTTGCCTTTGTCCACATTCTTTTCGAAAAGTCCCGGATGTGTTTTTTCATACTCTCGGCCGAGTTCCGATACATCGTCGAAGCTGATGAGTATCGGATCGTCATAATTTCTCAGCCCCTTGGGGTCCCAGTAAATGACTTTTTTCAGCTGGGGCAATTCGTTCTTGATTTCGAGTAACTTGTCGGTCTGTTCTTGGTCGTTGACGATGGCGAATTTGGAATCGGAGTGCTCGGCGACGTATTTAACTTCGGACGGTATCGAATCGACGAAAATGCCGGTGGCGATGGCTCCGGCCGCCTGCGTGGCAAACTCTCCCCAGAACCATTGCGGCTCGTTGTCTCCGATAATACAGACAACATCACCTTTCTCCAGTCCCAAGCTTATAAGTCCGAGTGAAAAGCTTTTTACATTTTCATAGTAGTCCTGCCAGCTGTAGCTCTTCCATATCCCGAACATTTTCATGGACATAGCCGGCAGGTTACTCCACTTGGCGCAGTTACTCTTAATTATCTGGGGGATTGTATCGCGTTTTTCCATTGGTATCCCGGTATAATTATCAGACATTCGTGATATTATAATACCCCCGTATGGGAGAGAATTATTTGTGTATTACTTCTGGATGTACAACCTTATTTCAGGTACGCCTGTTAACGGGTTAGCTTAGCATATGAAAATTTTATATGTCAATTCTACCGGCCATCCTGAATGCTGTCAGGAAGGATATCATGTACAGACTGTCGTGCCGGTTGCCTTGGCAATCAGCTTGCCATTTTGGTCGGTGACCGTCATCTCGGAAACGCCGATCCTGTGTCCACTCTTGACAACCCGGCACTCAGCGATGAGTTCGTCACCTACATTGGCACCAGCAATCAGGTGGATATTGAACTGGCTGGCAATACTGGGACTTCTCAGCGAATTGGTGGCGTAGGCAAATGCCTGGTCGGCGGCGGACATCACGATACCTCCGAAGATAAAGTCGTTGAAGTTGCGGTATTCAGGCTTCAGTTTCATGGACACTTTGGCATAACCGGGAGTCAGTTCAAGTAATTTCATGCCCAGGAATGCGGCAATCGGTTCGGTTGTTTCTTTTATTTTCAGGTTGTTTACGTAATTAACAGACTCGTTTTCCAGAATAAACCTCCACGAAGAACAGCAGTATGTTTCACCACATTATAGCATAGAGGATAGACCGGCTAATATTCTGTATTGACAAATAGGGTGGTAATGCATTCATAATAAGCATCGGGTAGCACAAGCTTTACTGAAAGGGGGATATGAAATGTCCGTTTATTTAATGCTGACGACTCTGACCGATGCCGGGAGGAAGGCCCTGCAGGAAGACCCCGAGATTCTGAAAGAGATCAATAAAGAAGTCGAATACATGGGAGTAAAAATATTGAGTCAGTATGCGTTGCTGGGACAGTATGATTTCGTGAATATCCTGGAAGCTCCCAGTAACGAGGCGGTGGCAAAACTGGCGATACGTCTTAGCGCAAAGGGTACCACGCAGACACTAACACTGACAGCCATTACCCTGGATGACCTTATTGCTACTCTAAAAGAAGGTAAATCCCCCTGGTAACATTTACCAAGATAATTTTTTACGCATTTCAGTCCAGAGTTTGTCTTTCTGGGAGATATACTAAATGCTTGTCGTAATGAAAAATGATGCCACGGAAGCACAGGTGCAGGCTGTAATCGTAGCGATCAAGGCTATGGGTTTTCGTGGCGTACCCATGCCGGGGGTTGAGCGTACTGCCGTCTGTATCTTGGGGAACAAAGGACTGGTAGAGGATGCCGGTCTCCTTTCGATGGATGGCGTTAAAGAAACCATCGTGGTGACCAAACCGTACAAACTCGTCAGCCGGGAGACACACCCCGGGTCTACCGTGATAAAGATCGGCGATGTAAAAATCGGCGGTGGTGTGTTTGTTGTCATGGCCGGTCCCTGTGCTGTTGAAAGCGAGGAACAGGCACTCACTACTGCGAGAATCGTGAGATGTCACGGTGCAAAAGTGTTTCGTGGAGGAGCTTTCAAGCCGAGGACATCGCCGTACAGTTTCCAGGGGCTGGGTGAAGAAGGTCTGAAAATACTGGCTAAAGTCCGTGAAGAAACCGGATTGCCGATTGTTACCGAGGCGACCGACCATGTGAATATCGACATAGTTGAAAAGTATGCTGATATTATCCAGATAGGCGCCCGGAATATGCAAAACTACTCGCTGCTGAGAAAAGCCGGGCAGTCTTCGAAGCCGATATTACTAAAACGCGGCTTCGCCGCGACTATAGAGGAACTACTTATGTCTGCCGAATATATCATGTCGGAAGGGAACCGTAAGGTAATACTATGCGAGCGTGGTATTCGCACGTTTTCCGATAATACCAGAAATACACTCGACCTGAGTGCCATCCCGGCGATCAAAGAGGTTAGTCATCTTCCCATCATCGTTGATCCCAGCCATGCTGCTGGCAGGAGAGAATACGTTATATCTCTTTCAAAAGGCGCTGTAGCCGTAGGCGCGGATGGATTGCTGGTGGAGGTTCATAATGATCCTTCGCATGCTCTTTCCGATGGCATGCAATCGTTATATCCTGAAGGATTTACACAATTAATGGCCGAGATAAACATAATGATAGACCGCTAGCGGCAGTATAACCGTCTAATGAAAAGAGGGACGGGATATATCCCGTCCCCTGTATTTAACAGGTATTATTTTCTTCTATATTAGTTTTGCATGCTGTGTAATAAAAACGAGGTAATGAAAAGCAGCTATACAAAACATAGAACCCGTGTTTCAGGGAGAGATAGGGTCTCCCCCCGTTTCCACCAGAAACAAGGATGAGGCCCTAAAGGGTTCAGTGATAATATAAATTTTTGATCAATAGCGCGAAGCCGCCACTTGAACGATAGCTTTAGAGGGGCGGCTTTAGTTTTCTTAGCATCCCTGTAGACAGCGCCCGGCATGACCTGTACCTAATACTGGTGTTTATCCCTGGGATTTTCCGGTCATAACAATTCCCCGCCTGATATAGCCGGCCCCGTATTTTTCAAAAGATAAACTCCCGATAGGTTGCTCTTTTTGTACCGGCTATATTTTATACTCCTCCCTAATAGAGCCTTTTGCCCATCATGGTTGAGTTAAAAGTAGGGGCAAACATGATATGTCCGAACATAATCGGTTTATCAACCCTCTTAAACTCCAGGGGGCAATGCAGCACATTACCGGGGATGTACACCCACGTGGTGGTGGTGATGACATGTGTTTCTGCTTCGTCACCCTCACCCATTACAAACTCGACCTCAGCCCCGAATTCTTCAAAATGCATCGGGTCGCCGCCAATAAAGTACAGGATTTCGGCCACATTATGCCTATGTCCTTCGGGGATCATTTTATAGGGTCTATATATGGGGCGCAGGACCTGTGTAAGAGGCTCATCCCACCCTGCTACTGGAGCTTCCTGCCCGAGTCCTATGTATTTCGGCGCATCAGGAGGAGTGCCCGGGTGAATTATTCCCCAGGGTTCTTTCAAGAAATATTTACCATATTTAGTTTCAGACATTTGTATTTCCTTCCTTATATTTCCCCCGGATATCATGAGTTACTCTTAGTTAAACACAATATGGTCTTTGATTTCAATTGGACCAAAATATTACGTTGTTTTCGGATATCCTACCTCCAATTCAATGGCTATGGCTAATAGGGATTCGACGATGCTTTGTTCATGCATTATTAATGATTGGGTCTAAACCAGATACTGTTTACCGCCGGTATGATCGATTATGGTTAGGATATCATTAACACAACTCGAGATACAAGCATCCCGGCTGTTTTCGGGGGAGGGTAATCATTTGAAATACGTCGCTATTTATAATACGCTATTAGTAATACAAAGGAGGCGAAAATGAAAGATTTTGCCGGTAAGGTTTTATTTATCACCGGTGGCGCCTCCGGCGCCGGCTTCGGCCAGGCCAAGGTTTTCTCCGAAGCGGGCTGCAAGGTTGTCATTGCGGATATCCGCCGCGACCACTTGGACGAAGCCATGGCCTACTTCAAGGAGAAAAAGGAGGAAGTCCATGCCATCCAGCTGGATATCACCGACCGCAAAGCCTACACGGCGGCGGCCGATGAGGTGGAAAAGATATACGGAAGCCCCCCGCAGATGCTCTTTAATACCGCCGGCGTCAATGCCTTCGGGCCGGCGGAAGCCTCGACGTTTGAGGACTATGACTGGGTGGTGGGTGTCTGTTTCGGCGGGGTCGTCAATGGTATGGTGACGTTCGTACCGCGCATGATACAGGCCGGCAAGGGCGGCTATATCGCCACCACCTCCTCGATGGGGGGATTCATGGGCACATCCGGGTGCGCCCCGTACTCGGCTGCCAAGGCTGCGGTCAACAACCTCATGGAGAGCTATCACCAGGCGCTTAAGCCCTACGGCATCGGCGTGTCCTGTCTTTGCCCGGGCGGCATCAAGTCCAATATCGCCGAATCATCATATACCCGGCCCGATCACCTGGAAAAAACCGGGTATAATACCAATGAAAAGACAATTGAGTTCATGCGCCACCATTACTCCTTCGGGATAGACCCCGTGGAACTGGCCCGGATACTCAAGAAGGGCATTGAAAACGAGCAGCTCTTCGTTATTCCCGTCCCGGACCCGGAAGAGATGCTGCGGAACAATTTTGAGCGAATTATCAATTATGCCACGCCCGAAGGCATGAAACGACAGGAAGAGCTGATGAAGAAACACCGTGAGGAGATGCGGCAGCGCATGGGCGGCGATGACGGCCCCATGAAGGGCGCCGGCGAGGCTGGATGGGGGAAAGCCAGAGAGGACCTGACCTGGGTTAAAGATAACCGGCCTTTCGGTAAATCAGGGGCCCGGGAGACTTTAAACAATCGAACGGAGGAAAATAATGGCATATGAAATAAGATTGCAGGTGATGAGTCCGGAAGTCGGTGTGGAGAAAAGCCCGGGCAGACCTCCGCCGGGTATGGGTGGACCGCCCCCGCCGGGAATGGGCGCTCCGGCACCGTCTTCATCTTCTTTTACTAAGCGTCTGGACACATTAGAGAACAAAACATTATATCTAGTGGATATCGGTTTCGGCGGCGGTTACAATTTCATGGTGCAATTGCAGAAGTGGTTTACCAAACACATGCCGTCCGTCACCACGGTAGTCAAGCGGAAACCGGGCAACGTATTCATGGACGATAACCATGAACTCTGGGAGGAAGCTAAGGAAAAAGGCCATGCTGTTGTCCTTGGCGTAGCCGGCTGACCGGGCTGTATTTCAGCGGTCGCTGGAGGTACTACAAATCTTGAACAAAATTACGGTATCCCGGTTGCTCCTATCTCAAGTTACACGATGGAATTCTCTGCAAAGAATGACCCGAGAGCCGCTTCTTTACCTTTCGTTTATACACCGTATCCGGCGATAGGGATGTCTCCTCAAGTCCTTGATAATTATATCGTGGGCAATGACCCGGAAACAGGTACACCTATCATCGATGAAATAATTGGTTTATTGACGAAACCCGTCCCCACAAAGAAATCGCCAACCCAATCTCCCGTCGCGGCGGAAGCCGGTCTGCCCCCGGAACTCCTGGAACCGGATACCGAAGATAATTTACAGCGCCTCTTCTACGAAAGGGGCTGGACCGACGGGCTGCCCATTGTCCTGCCCACCGAGGAGCGCGTGAAGGCCATGCTGGCGGGAACTAATGCTGCCCCCGATGAGGTGGTGAGTGAATCGTTCCAGTTCGCTACCCGGGAGATGGTCAAGTACACCGTCGAACACGTCGCGGTTATCGCGGTCATGGCCGGCGCCCGGCCGGAATACTTCCCGGTGATACTGGCCATTGCGGCTAGCAGACAACCGGCGTTGATGCCTTCGACGACGGCCTTTGAGTCCATGCTCCTGGTGAACGGCCCGATACGCAATGAGATAGGCATGAACTGCGGTATCGGTGCCTACACTGCGGTAAACATGGCCAACTCGGTACTGGGAAGGGCCTGGACATTGATGAGTATCTGTCACGGCTTTGCCAGACCTAAGCAGACCTTGTGGAGTTCTCAGGGTAATAATCACACTTATAATAATATGTGCGCCGGCGAAAACGAGGAGAGGAGCGTCTGGGAGCCTTTCCATGTCAGCAAGGGTTTCAAGGCCGAGGAGAGCGTGGTCAGTACATTCATGGGCTGGTCTTTCCTCAGCAGCACCGGGGCGGCCTCGAACCGGTCGTTCGGCGAGGAATTGAATATCCAGCTGGCGGTAATGCCCCCGCTTGGCTCCGCGGCGACCATCATTATGGACCCCCTGGTGGCCCGTAACCTGAAGGAGAACGAGGGCTTTACCACCAAGCAGGACTTCGCCCGGTGGATGTCGGAGAACATCAAGATGCCGGCGGGACAGTACTGGAAAACCGACTATATAGACATGCTGGTGGCCTCGGAAGCCTACAAGGGAGTCGAGCCTTACGCTTCCTGGAAGAAGCTCCCGGACGATGCGCTGATTGCTCCCTATAATAACCCCGATAACATCAATCTCATCGTCGTTGGCGGTGAGACAAGTCCCCTGTGGAAGGTGGCGGACTACCGCTACGGTGGCAGCGCTTCTGTCGACCGGTGGCGTGCTCTTTCGTCAGATGACGAATGCGCCGACGGCTCCTGCGGACTTCCGGATGACGTTACCGACGCTGATAATGATTAGTTTGTCCTCACTCTGTTTGGTGTATTATCAGTATAATATATGATAAATGGGAACAGAATTGCGTGAACAAGTCTTACGGGTAGAAGGTCTCACCAAGTCTTTCGGGCCTCGAACGGTGGTAAATAACGTGACGTTCGATGTCCGGTCCGGTGAAATCTTCGGCTTCCTCGGCCCTAACGGGTCGGGCAAGACCACTACCATTCGTATGGCCCAGGGAATCATACAGTCGGACGGCGGTTCAGTGTCTATCCTCGGCTCATCGCCGCAGCGGTCGGTATTAAAAGGAATCGGCTACCTGCCCGAGCAGACCGGGCTGCCCCCCAAGGCCAGGGTACTGGATTCCCTGCGGTACCTTATCCGACTCAAAGGACTCTCGTTTACCGAGGCTGAGTCCCGCGCCGACGAGTTGTTGAAACAGGTCGGTTTGTACGAATACCGCCTCAAGAAGGTGGATACTCTTTCCCGCGGTATGAGACAGATGGCCCAGTTCGTCGTTGCCATCGCTCATCGACCCCGGCTCATTATCCTGGATGAGCCGTTCTCCGGTCTCGACCCGCTTAATGTCAGTCTGATGAAGCAGATGCTCCTGGAGCACCGGCGGGCCGGGGCGACCATCATGTTCAGCACTCACGTTATGTCCGATGTCGAGGAGATGTGCGAGCGTATCGCCCTTATCTCCGATGGGAACCTGCTGCTTTTCGGAGACCTCGGTGATATCAGACGCGAGCGCGGCACAAGGTCCGTACAGGTCAGGGCGGCCGGCGTTCCGGAAGATTTACGGAACGAAAATATGAAGGGGCTGCCGGACGATACCGTTGAATACGATATTGATAAGAAGCTGACGCCCGAACGCATCATGCAATCCTACGCCGCTTCCGGGATATCTGTAGATAGGTTCGAGCGGATGATGCCGTCCCTGAACGATATCTTCATCGAGGAGGTGTCTCGTGCGCGGAAAATCTAGCGCTATCGGGATAATATTCTCCGAGGAAGCACGGCGGCACTTTCGCAGCGGCGGATATATATTATTCACGGTGGGAATCGCTGTCCTGATGGTGGCCGCGGTATGGATCGTACCGCTTATCACGGATGCAATCGCCAGCGACGCCCCGGTGCCCGAACCGGGTGGGGAGGTAGACCTGGGGCGAATCGGTTTTGTTGATAACAGCGGTATCCTTGCCGAATGGGAGGGGCAGGTTCCCGTCAGGTACGGTACGCTGGAGGAGGGTATCGAGGCGTATCAACGCGGGGAAATTAAAACCCTCTACGTGGTTGCGGCCGATTACCTGGAGACGGGGAAAGTAGAACAATACGCCGAGTACAACATGCCCTGGGATAGCAACCGGGGGGATGAAGAAGCCTTCCGGTGGTACGTGCTTTATCCACAACTACAGGCACGGCAGAACAGCCAGTTGAGTCCGGACCTGCTGGCGCAAAGGGATCAAGTGGAAGAACAAATCGCGGTGGAGCTCAGCCGTCTGAACCCCGATCTGCTGGCGCGCCTTACCGATCCGGCTGTCTTCAACAATTATAGCGTCGCCAATGATGGCAACGTGTCGGCGGTAATACCTGTCGCCCAGGCAATCGGCGAGCTGGTGGTGCCGATGGTGTTTGCCCTGCTCCTGATGTTCAGCATCATAGCGGGGGTTGGCAACATGGTGACCAGCGTTTCCGAAGAGAAAGAGACCAGGCTGGTGGAACTGGTTATCACCTCGGCTTCGCCGTTTTCCATCATGACGGGCAAGCTCCTCGCCCTGGGCGCCGTCGGTCTGGCCCAGGCGGCGGTCTGGGTGGTTATCGCGGTGTTCACCGTACCGGCGATGTTCGACCAGATTCCCGACGCCGGCGCGCTGACAATCCCGGCCGGTCTGGCGGTGACTATCCTGGCGTGTTTTATAACCGGATATTTCCTTTCTACGACGATAGCGATACTGGTAGGCGCTATTTCACCCTCTACCCGGGAGGCATCACGGACGGCGCCGACAATCTCCATGATTGGTTTTGTACCTTTGTGGCTGGCCGGTCTGTTGATAAACCAGCCCGACGGATTGATTACCCGGCTGCTTTCCTATATCCCGTTTACGGCACCGACCGGTATACTAGTAAGAATCGGCTCCGGTGGCGACTTTACCGGTGCGGAAATCGCCGCCGCCCTGGCGGGAGTGGTACTGACAGGACTGCTTTTCCTCTGGATATCGGGCAGAGTTTTCCGGGCGGCAATGCTGATGCAGGGTCAGAGCTTTACGCCGGCCAACCTCTGGGCGGCGCTGCGTAACGCTGGATAACATCCTGGATATCACCGCAGTTAAGGTGAAGTGATGTGTTGAGCCCGGGACCCGGTTTCTTTCACCATGATGATTAACGGCAGCGCTACCAGGCCGAGAATGCCCCAGAAAAACAGCGGCATGCCGTCGCTGACAGCGGCCAGACTGTTGCCGATAGGCGGCGCCACGGTAGCCCCTATCATTCCCAGGGTGTTCGTGATACCAATTGCCGTCCCGCCGTAGGTCCCGCCCACTCCCTTTATCTCTAAAATCAGCGTATTGGCGATGGCCGTCACCCCGGCGCGTAGCAGTCCCCCCAGAACCAGGAGCACCCAGATTCCGGTAGTGCTTACCAGCGGTATCAACACGATGCTTATCGATACGAGCAGGACAGCGAAGAATAGAACCATTTTACGGGAACCTATTTTATCAGATAACAGCACCACCGGCAGTACGCCGATTACCCCGATACCGCTAAGTACCGTCATGGCGCTGGCGGCGGTCGCTTTTTCCCACCCGAGAACGTCTTCAAGGTACAGCGGCAGATATCCCGCGAATCCCATGTTGGCTCCCCAATAACTCAGTAAGATAAAGGCCATTATCCATACGTCCCGGAGGCGGGTTACGCTGGCCAGTGATTTCTTAAACGGCTCTCCGGTGGCCGGTGCCGCGGCGTCGTTCTGAGGTTCTTGGCCGGTAAACAGCCAGAGAAATCCGAGAAAGAAAGGTGGTATACCGAAGAAAAACAGCACATTCTGCCAGCCGCCCAGCCAGGGCGAGAGAAGCGTGGAGCTGGAAAGGGTAGCGATGACGGCGCCGATAGACCAGCTGACATTAAGCAGTCCGTTGGCCAGGCCCAGGCGTTTACCGGCAAACCACACCGCCGTAACCTTGGGAACGATACTGGGTGTTACCGCCGCCATCAGGCCGAACAGGAACATAAAAGCCGCCATGCTCAGGAAGTCCACGGAAAATCCCCGCAGCGCCCCGAATACACCGGCCAGTATGCAGACTACCGTCAGAGTACGCTTGACGCCGAGTCGGTCAGCGAGAAGTCCCCCCGGCAGGCCCATGAACACCCCCGCTAAGGGGTCCATGCCCCATATCGTGCCGATAGCTACCTTGCTTAATCCTAAATCGTCGGATATTTCCGGGAAAAGCACCGGCATGCAGAGCCGGGCGGCCCCGGCGATGGAACCGTAGGTCAGCATCCCCAGAAACAGGATATACCAGCGGGAACGCCTAGCCTCTTGGGTAATTGTCATAATAAAAGTCCTGGCTGGTTCAACCCGGGAACAGGGTCCGGTTACAGAATAATCGTACCATCTTTCTACTCTTTTTTGCTACCTTTGAATACGGTCAAGATACCCGTGATTTACTTGATTGTTTGGGGATGTTTGGAGTACTATACTGGACGTTGGCAGCCGATAGTTTTACATTACATTCCGGTTAATAACGCATATACTCTCGGATACCCGGTTCACGGGAAGGTTGTTATATTCCAGGTTATCTGATATAAGGAGGTAATATGGATCTTGGTTTTAAAGGAAAGGTAGCGCTGGTTACCGGCGCCGGCAGCCAGGTAGGCTTCGGGAAAGAAACCGCTCTTCTGCTGGCTAAAGAAGGATGCGACTCCGTAGCGGTTACCGATGTTAATCTGGAGGATGCTGAAAAAACAGCCGAAGCGGTAAGACAACTCGGTGTTAAATCTATCGCCGTTAAAGCCGATATTACCAACTATAAAGAAGTCGGCACCATGGTCAAGACAGTCCTGGCTGAATACGGCCGGATTGATATCCTCTGCAATGTCGCCGGCGGTATCATTCACAAGGACAATGTCCCCATCGACGAGCAGGACCCGGCAGTCTGGGAAAAGCAGTTGAAACTCAACCTGATTGGCACGATGAACGTCAGCAAGGCTGTCGTCCCCGCCATGAGGGCGCAGAAGTACGGCGTTATCGTTAACATCGGCTCGGGCAGCACCCGCCAGTATGCCATGGGCGTGGGGACGTATGCCATGTCCAAGTACGCTATGGACCTCTTTACCCGGCAGCTGGCCTTCGTCGAGGGTAAATACGGTATCCGGGTGAACTGTGTCGCTCCCGGGCCGGCTCCGACCAATTTCGGGGCTATCCTCCGGGAAGGCGCCCCCAAGCTCCCGCCGGAAGAGATGGAGAAGATGCGCGCGGCAATGCTCGGTAATTTCCCGCTCGGTCGCATGGGCACGGCGGCGGATATCGCCAACGCCACCGTCATCATGGCTTCGGACGTTACCAGCTACGTCACCGGGCAAGTATTCCACGTCTCCGGCGGCTCGGTGCTGTAATCCGCCTGGAAAATAATATTCCAAATCTTTTCTCGGAGGTTTTATAATGAACAGTAAATATGACCGGTATATTCATATTCCGCCCCATTTGCGGTTGTCCCTGAAGTCGGACAACAGCGTTGTTTTTGACGGGCTGATGATCGGCCACCAGCAGCTGGGTTACGGCCTCACTATCGGTCACCAGTTTGTGAGGAAGCCGTTTAAGGGTGATAATCCCTGTCACACCCATAATTTCCAGGAGTTCCTGGCCTGGTACGGCGGCAACCCGGACGACCCGGACGATTTCGGGGCGGAGGTAGTGTTTTACTTCGGGGAGGAGATGGAAAAACATGTTTTTACCCGTCCGACGATGATTTCACTGCCTCCGGGACTGCCCCATTGCCCTCTGGAAATCACCCGCGTTGACCGCCCGATAATCCAGATTGAAATCATGCTTACCGGCGAAGGCGGCACCCGGGAGCCTTACTTCGAGAAAGATAAAGGCTTTAATCCTACAGATGTGATGAACTTCGAGAGGTTTTAGCTTTTAGAGTCTGATTTCTCAATTTTTAGGGAAGCCATTATAGCTTCCCCGCTTTTTTCGTTATAACGGCGTTGAGCAGCCGTCAGCGACTATTGTCACATACGTTTTAATCCTGAAGTGGTAACGTGTATATATATTCATACAACGAGGTAAAAAATGGTACAGATAACCGATATGGCCAGAGACAAGATTCAAGAGGTACTCAAAGAGAACGGCGGTAAATATCTGCGGATATTTATCCAGGGCGCTGGCTGAGGCGGACCCCGAGTGGGAATGGCTCTGGATGAGCCTGAAGAAAACGAACAGCCTGTCCCGATAAACGGACTTGATGTTTTGATTGCAGATTATACCCGACCTCTTATTGATGGCACCGTCCTCGACTACGTTAAAGAATCCCGGGGAGAAGGATTCGTTATCACTGGCCCCGGGGCAGCTTGTTAAAACAATTAATAGTAAATATATCTACCGATTGCGGCGATTCTCCGACTATTGAGATACCCCTTCATTCACGTTATGATAGAGAAGCCCTGATACTATCCCGGTGATAAAGATATATGAATTCAGAGAAATCGGTAGACCGCCCTTATTCCTCCTGGGAGACGGAGGAAATCGTCAAGCATGCCCGTGATGCCGCCGTTGCCGGCGATATCGAGACACTGAGCTATTGCCTGGGCGAATTATCACCTAAATACCGGAATGGGACTTTAACGGCCTGGCTGGATATCATCGAGTTCGGAAAAACGCTGGGTATTACCCCGATTGATTGGCTGGGAAAAGCCGCCGAAATCACCACTCAGTTCTCTCCCCAGACCGCTGGGAAGCATTATCTTTACATAATATTGTTATCATACTTGCACGGGAAAGACCCCGGTTATGCTCTGTACGTTGGGGAAACTTCCAAATCTCCTGATGTCAGGTTCAAGGAACACTCCCAGGGAAAGAGGAATAGAAAAGGTCCCCTGTTTTCGCGGGTGGTTCGCCGACACCATCAATGCCTGCTGCCCACCCTGTATGACCACCTTAACCCACTTTCCCGGAAAGAGGCTAAAGCGCTGGAAAGAGAAATAGCCGAAGCGCTCAAAGACGAAGGTATCCCGGTCTATGGCGGACACTGAAAATTTCTTGTCTACCTCACCCCCTCATTCCCCCTCTCGAAGGTAATTCTTGGAAGGATAAGAGTTGGTGAGTCTACCAGTTTACCCGGCTCTTACGTGTTCCGTTCGGACGGTATGCACTCAAGCCCCTTTCCCGTACTCTCGTAGCGACTGAGTCTACGCTTCTTCCGAGTTCACGAGTGATTTCACTGTATTGTACGCCATCCCGGCAAAGTTGGAATCTATGGTATTAGAAAGAAGTAGCAGCTGCTGGGATTGAACCAGCGATCAAGGATTTGTGTCATCACTGGTAATAATACAAGCTAAGTCATCACCCCTCTTATACCAGCCTTAATATTATCACGGTCGGGCAGGGCATATTGTTCCATCGGCGGACTATAGGGGATGGGTACATCCAGACCGCATACCCGCTTCGGAGAGGACTTAAGACATCTGAAAATTTCCGTGTCTTCGATAACTATTGTAATGATTTCGGCGGCCACACTTCCAGTAATACAGGCTTCATCAACTACCACCAATCTGCCCGTCTTGGCCACAGAAGCCTTGATGGTTTCCCCATCCAGAGGGGCAAGTGTGCACGGGTCGATTACTTCTATGGATATGCCTTCTTGCTTCATATCTTCAACCACAGCTAAGGTTTCGTGCATCATTTTAGCCAGGGCTACTACCGTCACATCGGTACCTTCCTGCCTGACTACCGCCCGGCCGAAAGGAATGGTATATTCTTCCTCCGGCACCTCGCCCTCCATCGCTCCCAGAGCCATATGCTCGAACGATATGACCGGATTGTTATCTCTGATGGCGGTTTTCATCAGTCCCTTCATATCATAAGGTGTTGCTGGCAGGATAATTTTAAGGCCTGGGACATTCATATACATGGAGTATGGACTGATTGAGTGCTGGGCAGCGAATGATTTGCTGGCGCCCACGGTCATTCTGTAGACGATAGGAAATTTGGCCTGTCCGCCGAACATGTAGGTTATTTTTGCCGCCTGGTTAACGAACTGGTCCATGGCTACGAATCCAAAGGTTGCCATTCTGACATTTACTACCGGTCTGAAACCGGAGCCGGCCAGTCCTATAGCCGCTCCTACAAAAGAGGACTCGGAAATTGGCGTCTGCCTTATCCTCGCTTCGCCGAATTCCTGCCTCAAGTCCGGAGGTATATCTGTAGACAGGTGAACCGTCTTATCATCGCGGCGGAACTCTTCCAGCAGGGCTTCCGATGCCGCTTCCTCATATGTTATCTTTCTCATATTTCAACACCTCGTCTAATATCATTTCATTCAGGCAGAATATACATCCTCGAGGGCATCTTCCGGCGCGGGGAGGGGACTCTCCAATGCGTAGTTGACCGCGTCCTCAATCTGCTGCATTACTTGAACATCGATTTCTTCAAGTGTCTGTTTGGTTACAATTCCCTTCTCCAGCAGCGCCCTCTCAAACCTCAGTACGGGGCATTTTTTCTTCCAGGCTTCAAGTTCCTCAACCGGGCGGAGATCGGGCATACCGGGCGCTTCAAAGTGACCGCGCCACCGGTAGGTTATGAACTCCAGAAAAACAGGGCCTTCTCCGGTCCTGACCCCGGCTACGGCTTTTTTGGTGGCATCGTACACCGCCACGACATCGTTACCGTCAACGACGACACTCGGGATTCCGTATCCGCCGGTGGCTCTCTCCGAGACATGCTCCAGGCCGGTGGTATACTTTACCGGGGTATTAACGCCGTAACCATTATTTTCACAGGCAAAGATAAGCGGCAACTTCCATATCGATGCCAAATTGAGTACTTCATGAAACTCGCCCTCGTTGGTGGCACCGTCGCCAAAAAACAGCACCACCACTTTATCACCGCCCTCCAACTGAGCCGCCAGCGCGGCACCTCCGGCAATGGGTAAACCACCGGCAACAATCCCGTTGGCGCCCAGCATACCGATTTTGAAGTCAGCTATGTGCATCGAGCCGCCTTTACCCTTGCAGTAGCCGGTCTTCCGACCGTACATTTCGGCCATCATACGGTTGAGGTCGGCGCCCTTGGCGATACAATGACCATGCCCTCGGTGATTACTGATAATGCGGTCATCTAACCGTAGATTGGTGCAAACACCGGTTGCTACAGCCTCCTGACCGATATAGGAGTGTACTATACCCGGTATAGCCCCGCTGTGGTAATCTATCACTACCCTTTCTTCGAAACGTCGGATAGTCAGCATTACCCGGTACAAATTGAGGAGTTCTTCATTGCTATTAATCACTGCTAATAATCCTTCCTAATATCATTAAAGCGATATATCCAAGTGTCCAGGAAGTTATCTGTATTAATCCGTAAATGGTTTCAAGCCAGCTTCTTGCCGGGCATCATTGATGTGTAATAATACCGCTTCCTCTAGCGGCATACAGGAGAAACCGAAGTCTTCTTTAGCCCTGTCCATACTGAGCCTATATGGTATCCCTCCCCGTGCGGAATCCAACGACAGTGATTCATTTCCGAATTCTATCATAGCAGCAGGAATATACCGGCGTACCACTTCGGCTACATCCCTCAGGGTTGTCGGGGGACCACCGATATTATACGTGGTATGTGGTGAAGAAGGGAATTTGATTAGTATCTTAATTAACGCTGCAACGTCATCCGCGGATGCAAGAGAATGTAAACTTTTTCCATCTACCTCCATAATACAGGGTTTGCCGGTAGCAGGAAGTGATACAATATCCGAGAACCATTTAATAACATTCGGTTTTTGCCCTCCATGCCCGTACCCTATAGGGGGTCTTAAAGCTGTAAAATTCATCTTATATTTCTTATTTCTCAGCATATTGTGCGGCCAGTATTTCACTCAGCTGCTTGGCTATAGCATAAGCACTTTGGGGGTGTAAAACATCGTCCTCAGTAACTTCCCTTTCTCCATATTCGTATTGTGGTCCGTATACACCCTCCGAGCTTGCGTAGACCACTCGAGATATATCCATAAGTCTAGCCGCTTCAAAAACGTTGCACATGCCCAATTGGTTTACCTTCACACTAAGACGAGGATTTGTTTCTACATCGCCCGGAAGAATAAAAGCCAGGTTTACTACTCGATCGATAGAATACAATTTCGTGGCATTTAAAATATCCTCGATTTGAGACACATCCCCGTAAATGAAGTCGAATTTATCGGTATAATCATTATATGACTCCATTATCCACATTTTAGGAGGAACAACATCCATTGAAACAACATGGGATATCTCTTTATCTTGAAGTAGATGAAGTACGGTTTTACCTCCGAAAAGTCCGCTTCCACCAATTACCAGTATATTCATGTACTGCTTCCTTTCCCACCGAGAATTTCGTATGTTTATTACATTGGTATACAGAAGTCAGTGAAAAGATTATCTCATATACAGCAATATTATTATGATACTATTTATTTCCAAATAAAGCATTGAAAGAATAAAGATTAGTGGATAGGAAGTTACGATCTATTACACGTTTTACCAATCTGTAAATGCAACTGTGCCTACTAATAGCAATCCTGGGATTTAGGTCGGTAGGCAAAATTATAGCAAAGTTGATTATATAGCAGAGTACTCGTAAGGATATAAAAACTCAAGCATAATATTGTTCTAATTGCTATTTATAGAAAAGGGATGGATACCTATAAATTCGTAAAAAGGGGGATGATAAGAGATAAACAGAAGTGGCAGCGGCTGAATTTGACCTAACTTTCTTTTAGCCGATTGTTGAAATATAATATTATATTGAATGGGTGCAAAAATCCTTTCTCAGCTTAAGCAGAAAATATTGTGGAGAATTCTCAAAACATCCGTGAAGAGCTATAACGCGGTGTTTAATTTCCTTTTCTACCTTCCCTGTGGTGGTGAAACATCTTTTCGGGAAAGGTGCGTGAAATTTGCTGGTCTAGTAGCCAAAGATAGGGTATTGGACCTGTGCTGTGGCACCGGAGAGTTGACTACTGTGATAACGAGTAAGGGATTTGTTGAACATTTGGTCGGAGTAGATATTTCTGAGCCAGCAATTGAAATAGCGAGACTAAAAACCCGTCATATACCAGTCACTTTTATGACAGCAAGTGCCGATGATTTGCCGTTTGACTCGTCTCAATTCGACAAGTGTTTTATTTCATTTGGGCTACACCACATGTCTCGATATGAGAGACAAAAGACACTGGCAGAAGTACACCGAACTCTAACACCCAAAGGCAATCTATTCATAATTGATTACAATTTACCAGGAAAGGGAGTGAGACGATTAGCTGCTATTACCTTTGCTAAACTTGACAAGAGTAAGGAAGCCTATAAAATGCTAAAAACCGGAAACTTAATCAATGAAGTCAAACAAGCTGGGTTTGAAATCGGAAGACGAGGCTTAACTTGCCAAGGTATGATTCAATTACTTGCAGCGGTTAAGAATTAGCGATACCCATAGTTGGGTGCCTTATAATTTTCAACTTCTTTATCTTATGATAGTATTTAGAGAATAGAAAAGAAGTGGCAGCGGCTGGGATTGAACCAGCGAACGAGGGTTTACGAGGTCGTTGCCATCTACAGCGAAGAGGAGTCTGCCTGGAAGACCGGATATCAAAGGGAGTTGGCTCGATTGCTACAGGGTGCAAGGGAACGTAAATTTAACGTCATGTTGGTCTGGGCGCTCGGCAGGCTCTCAAGGGAAGGGTCGCCGGCTATACTGTCACTGGTCCATCGGCTAAAGACATTTGGAGTGAAAATCATATCTTACCAGGAAAGTTGGACCGAAGCACCGGGGTAACTGGCAGAGCTTTTATATGCCTTAACGGGATGGGTAGTTAGAATGGAAAGTCAGCGCAGAAGTGAAAGAACTAGAGCCGGATTGGCCAGAGTAGTAGCACAGGGCAAATGTTTAGGTAGGCCACCGGGATCTAAGGACAGGAGAAAAAGGAAAAGGAAACAAAGATTGATTGCGCTATAAAGGTTCCTTTTTTACTTCGTGGTTTTAAGCCTAGATTTTAGGTGTGGAATCGGGCGGACATTTTTATCGATATTACATAAAAAGATGAAAGGTGACATGGGCTAAGATAATATCTTGTCTCCACCTAGATGATTTTTCCACTTATTAATCATATACTATAGTTAAACATACATATTCTCTGCCTTATCTTAACTACCTGATTTGAATAGTATTCGTCATGAAATTCAATAAAAGAACATATAAGAACCCGAAAGAACTGATTATCGACATGTGGTTCCCCGTCAGAAACAGGAAAGAGCTAAGGGAAATAACAAATAAGGGACTGATATCACCTGCTTTTCGAGAAAGACTTATGTTGGCGGTAACCGCTGTAAACGGTTGCCGTTATTGTTCCTATTTTCATGCCAAGCAGGCGTTGAAAAGCGGGGTTTCACCGGAAGAGATTAGCCGGCTGCTATCAGGAGATGTAGATGCCTGCCCGGAAGAGGAAGCTACGGCTGTTATATATGCGCAGCACTGGGCTGAATCAGACGCTAATCCCGAACCCGAAGCTGTCCAGAAACTCCAGCAGATATACGGAGTTGAGAAGGCAGAAGCTCTTCATCTGATGCTCCGGATGATTCGGCTCGGTAATCTATTGGGCAATACCTGGGACTATTTACTCTATCGTATTTCCTTCGGTAAGTGGTTAAGATAGGCGTAAAAATGCAGGAAGTGTAATCTGGATATAATAACTACCGTGTGTTCATAATATTACGAAATGGAGAAAAAGGTGAGTAGAAAAAGCGATGATTTGGAAAAAGCGGCGAAATCAGCGAACGTGAAGAAGTTTGGGGAACGGATGATTCCCACCTTCTGTTCATTGTGCGGTCCAATGATGGGCTGCGGGCTTAACTGCTATGTTAAAGACGGTAAATTGGTGAGAATTGAAGGCATGAAGGAGTCTCCTATCAACAACGGCAAATTGTGCCCCAAGGCTTATGCATCTGCGCAGTGGCTTTATTCGCCGCAACGCCTTAAGTACCCCTTAAAGCGTGTCGGGGAAAAGGGTGAGGGTAAATTCGAGAGGGTTACGTGGGATGAGGCCCTTGATATTATCGCCGGTAAGCTCAGGGAGCAAAAAGAAAAATACGGGCCGGAGTCCCTGGCTATTCTCTCCCCGCAGGCACGGACCTATAAAAGTTATTTCATACGGTTCCTGACCGCACACGGAAGTCCTAACTACGGCCACAGCGGCATCTGTGCCATACAGCGGGCTTTCGGCTTTGCATATACCATGGCAGCCCCCATGCTCGGTATGCATGGTTCGGATTATGAACATACCGATCTTATTGTCGTATGGGGGGCAAATCCCGTTTATTCCGGTACTCCGATGGGAACCCTGAAAAGAATCCTGGACGCCAGGGAAAGAGGGGCAAAGCTCATCGTAATAAAACCCGAGATGCAGCCAGATGCGGCCAAGGCTGATATGTGGGTCCCAATCAGGCCCGGTACCGATGGAGCCCTGGCGCTGGCCATGATCAATGTCATCGTCAATGAGCACCTTTACGACGTAGCATTTACCTCCCGGTGGTGCTACGGATTCGATAAGCTCGTACCTCACATACAAAAATATACCCCGAAGTGGGCTGAGCCGATAACAGGGTTGCCGGCAGACAAGATAGAGGAGGTAGCCCGGTTATATGGGAAGGCGAAGGCAGCATGTATCCTAGCCGGTAATGCCTTCGACCAGACTGTAGATTCCAATAATGCCGTGCGGGCCGTGGGCATCTTAATAGCTATAACCGGAAACCTCGACAGGCCTGGCGGTAATATCGTGTCAATGGAAAGTACCATGCCGATACCAAAACCTGTGAACCTTCCGAAGAGATATACGCAAGATTTATTAGACAAGCTGGTAGGCCCTGAGATGCCCGGTTGCTTTCAGCCATTTATCGAAGGCATATCTTCGGCATACTACCGCTGTCTCGATAGCGTTCTTACCGGAGAGCCGTACCCCATCAAGACGATAATTGCTCCCGGAACCCAGCCAACGGTAATCACCCGCGGTTCCAAGAGGATAGTAGAGGCGCTTAAGAAACTGGAATTCTTCGTGGTTATCGACGTGATGCAGACCTCATCGATGCCCTGGGCCGATGTTGTCATTCCTGTAACCACCATGTACGAATGCGACCACCCATTTGAAGCACCCATGGGGGGTGCGGGCAACTGGATTATGGCTCGAAACAAGGTAATCGAGCCGCTGGGGGACTATAAATCGGACTATGAATTCTGGCTTGACCTGGGTGTCAAGATGGGATACGGAGAGGACTTCTGGCAAGGTAACATCGAGGAGTGCATGAATTATCAACTGGAAAACTTCGGCATGACGATGGATGAACTGAGGGCACATCCTACCGGTATTATCTATGAACCGAAGCCGATGGTCTACGAGAAATACGATGAATTTCTTACGGCTCCCAGCCCCCGGCTTTCGGGGGCGCCATATCTTCCCCAGGGCAAGGTGGCCATTTATAACACCAGTTTCGAAGAGAACGGGTTTAATCCGCTGCCGGAGTGGGTAGCTCCCCCCGAGAGCCCCACGAGTACCCCTGAACTACTGGCCAAGTATCCCCTGGTTTTTTTTGATACACATACCTCGGAGGTATACAACCACGGGTGGTTGCATAACGTTCCCTGTCTACGTGAAATCCAACCAGAACCGTGGATACATATCCATCCCGATACAGCTAAAGCGCGTGGTATAGGGGATGGTGATTGGGTAATTGTCGAGTCGCCGCATGGGTGGATAAAGGTAAAGGCTCTCTATTTCCCAGGGATCCGGCCGGACACAATCATGAGCCTCCACGGGTGGTGGCAGGGCTGCGACGAACTCGGTCTGCCAGGCTATCCCCTGCTGGATGGAGGCGCGAACGTAAATATTCTGTACAGTACTGATCCCGATAAAGCCTTTGATCCGGTGGTAACAGCCATGCCTAAACAGACCCTTGTCGAAGTACGAAAAGCGGGGACAAATGGATGAAGCCTAACAAGTATCAATATAATTCAGGAAAGGTATGTATGGGTAATGTCAAAGCAATATGGTTTTTATTATGATGCGTCCAGGTGTATACAATGTCGCACCTGTGAAGTGGCGTGTAAGAGTACTCATGATATAGAACCGGGAGTAAAATGGAGGCGAGTCATTGAGATCTGGAGTGGTGAGTACCCTAATGTTACCAGAACTTTTTTCTCCCTGGCCTGTATGCACTGTGAAAAGCCGGCCTGCGCTGCAGTATGCCCTACCGGAGCTATCATCAAACGGGTTGAGGATGGTATCGTCGTGGTTGATAGGGATAAGTGCAATGGTTGTCAAGACTGCTTCTCGGCATGTCCCTATGGTGTGCCACAGTTCGGTGTCGACGGCATCTTGCAGAAGTGTGATTTTTGTATAGAAACCGGCAGAGAGCCTGCCTGTGCGGTATCCTGCCCTGCTGAAGCACTTAATTTCGGGACTCTTGATGAGCTGTTGGAAATGAAAACGGGGAAGACTACCAGGAGAATGGGCGGGACTACTGAACCATCTATAGTTATTGTAAGTTGAATTACTATTAGCTAATTTGTTTGATCATACTTTCTAGCGGTTTGTTCAATCCCTATGAAAAGGTCCGCAGAATTTCACATCTGATTACCAAGCATAAAATCATTAGGTTAAAAAAGGAACAATTTCCCCTAATCCGTATAGAAACATTAATCCGATTTTCGTATGTGGAAATAAGCGGTGTATACCCATTGTTGATCGTGAAACATTCCTAAAGGTGCAGGCCATTGACTCAAGGAACATCTGAACTGTCCTGGCAAGCTGAAGCCAGAAGCGAAGAGACCAGGCAGTTCATCAAGAATATCAAACTCCTTACTCGCTCAATCACTAAGAAGGGGTTACCGCCTCCTTCTTCATCATCGCTTCGATTTCAGTATAGGGTATCTTTACCCTAGGGAGTATTGGTTTTCCGTCAGGTCCCATCTCAATGTCACCAGTGAGGGGCTTGTTCTTGTGGGGAGTCTTGGCTTCCTGCTGGAGATAGAGGATAAACTGCCGGATATTGGTCTTATCAATGCGATCAAGCTGAGTCGGTAATTCATTTTTCTCGAGGAATCTCAGGAACCGCAACAGGAATGACGTGTACCATTCTGTGGTCTTGGGACTTTTACCCTCCGTTTGGCAGGATAGTTAGAATCCCTGCATCAGGTTACCTAGCTCTAAAACGCTGGTTTTCATTTTGACCATGTATCCCCCTTTTCTCGGTCCTTATTTTACTAACACTATAACTGGACCAGTTTTTTGGGGGCAGGTCACTGCAGGAGAGGGGGGATTTGTTTTTCTACAATCCTCCCCCTCGGTCCCCCTCCTTTCACAAAGGAGGGGGAAGAAAAAGGAAAGGGGGGCGGAGCCTATCTTCTGCTTCGCTATTATCATAGTCCGCCCGGAATATGTTAGAGTAGTATAAAAAATCAAAGGAGAATGGAATGAATTCGGAAGAGATGGAAGCGCGTCTGCTGGCCGCCGAGGCCAAACTCCAGAGACTGGAAGATATCGAGGCTATCAAGCGGCTGCACCGCATTTACAGCTACTACGTCATGTACATGCTCAAGCACGAAATCGTGGACTGTTTTGCCGACCATCCGGAGACCGTCCTTTACTGGCTGGAAGGGACCTGGCTGGGCAAGGAGGGCGTCAAGCGGTATTTCGGCATTGATGATTCTAGCCGGATGAAGATGCCTCCCACCTTTACCCACCAGGTAATGCCCATCGCCGGCGTTATCGATGTTGACGGCAACCGGGCCAAGGGACGCTGGTACGCCTTCGGCGGCGTTAATATCCCCGACCGCCAGGGCAAGTCCAACGGCTCCTTCGTCGGCGGCATTTATGAAATCACCTATATCAAGCAGGACGGCATCTGGAAATTCCTCACCGTCGAATGGATAATCAATTACACCGTCCGGCTGCCCGAAGGCAGCTGGGGTACCCCCGATTTAATCGGGCAGAATGTAGAATCGTTCGCCGGGCCGCAGGCGGATATCCCGCCCTTCGTCAACGATCCGCGGTTCATCACCGGCTATATTTATCCCTATCACTACGACCACCCCGTCACCGGACAACCGACCACAGAAAAGGTGCGCAACCTGAAGACGGTCGCCGATAGTAAGGCGGCTGCCAGGGGAAAAGCGAAGAAGAAATAAGCGGAACCGGTGACTGACCGGGGAAAAAGCATATATAAAAGGGTTACTATGCCCAGGCCGCCATTTATCGTAACGCTATTACTCGTCGTGATAACTGCTTCAGCGGCTATTTCGTGTCAGAATGATTTGCCGTCCTCAACCGAACTGGCCCCCGTAATCACCCCCGTGCCGCCGGTGGCGCCGGAGCCGGTTGTCGAGAAAACGGTAATTGCCGCCGAATGGTTTGATGATGGTATCGACGGCTGGCAGGGGATTGCCGGCGACGGGGCTGTTTCAGAAGTCAGCTGGTTCATGGAAGACAAGCTGGCCTGGAATACAGAATCGGGACCGGGGCAGTTCACCGGACTACTGTATTTTTGGCCGGAACTCACCGGTGCCGATGGTCTCACCATTCGCTTGGATTCGGTCGACCACGATACCGTCCTGATGGTGGGGGTGCAGGAGGAAGATGAGTCCGTCTATAACCTGGTAGTTTTCCTGGAAAAAGGCCATCCCGCCACATACGATATTCTCTTCGAGGGGCTGGGACTGCATCCTGAGACCGATGATGAGAACGGCCGGCTGGATAAAGACCAGCTGGTAACCCTGGCGCTGGTGGATATATCGTCCTCTCTGATGGCCCCGCAGCCCAACACCGTACTGCTGGATGATATCACGCTCTGGACGGGCCGGCCGGCCTTAGACTATTTTACCTGCAGCGACGCGGCGGCCGGTACCCCATACGATGAATTCAGGATAGGGATAGATGCGAGTTTTATACCCCAGGGCGAACGGCAAGATCACGGATTCTGGGTGGATGGACAGCGTGTCGACCCGCTGGAGCTGTTTGCCGCCAACGGTGTGGATAGCTTTCGCCTAAGGTTGTTCATCGGTGAAGAAGGTGATTATAAACTGGATTTCGCCACGGAGCTGGCTCATCGAATTCAGGATGCCGGCATAAAACCCTACCTCGTCATGTTTTTATCTGATGACTGGTCTGATGTCAACAAACAGCCAATTCCCGGGATTTGGGCTGACCTGACTTTCGTAGAACGCTTAGAAGCTGTTCACGAATATGCCTACGAGACAGCCCGGCACTTTCAAGAACAGGGCATCTCACTGGACTTTTACGAGATTGGAAATGAAATAGACTACGGTATTTGCGGCGTTTTCGCGGACACGACTCATCCCCGGGATATAAAGTCATTGCAGGTAGATACCTGGCCCTACGAAGCAAAACTGATAAAAGCCGCCATCGAAGGCACTAAGGAAGCGGATACAGAAGCTAAAATACTGCTTCATATCGCGTCAAGCTGGCAACCGGTGTTTGCCCCGGCCTTTTTCGAGACTATGCGGGACCTGGGGGTGGACTATGACTATATAGGGCTTTCTTATTACCCCACCGCTTTCGGTATGACGGCTACCGCTCAGGTATGCGAGACCCTGAATCGACTTACGGCAGAAATCGGGAAGCCCATCATCATTTGCGAGACGGCCTATCCGGCTTACATGCCCACCGGGGGTATGTTCGAGGCGTGGCGGTACGCCATTCCCGGTTATCCCCTGACTCCAGAAGGACAGGCAAGATGGCTATCAGATATGATTCAGGGTATGAAAGACCGCGGCGACATCATCGGGGTGTACTATTTTAGTCCCGATTTCTGGTTCAGCGGCGAATTATGGGAACCGTTCGCGCTCTTTGATAACGAAGGCAGGGCCAGACCTGGAATAGGGTCTTTTAGAATAGAGTGATCTGATTTTTCAGACGGCTTTTACGCTTCCGGGCAGGCTAGAGGAAACGTTGCACGAAATCCCATCCCCACCGGCTGGTGAAGGCCAGGCCGATATACAGTATGGCTTTACCCAGCCAGCAGGCGATAAGGAACCTCCATATCGGAAAGCGTAAAGCACCCGCCGCAATACCGGCCAGGTCAAAGTGTAGGAAAGGCACCATGGCGAAAACAAAGATAGTCGCCGTTCCAAATCTCTTCATCCAGGCCTCAGCCCTGAGGTACAATCTGGTGTTCTGGATGAGAGCCGTCCCGCTGTAACCCAGGATGTAGCCGCTCAATTCCCCGATGGCTCCCCCGGCGGCGCCGACCAGCCCTATCAGGAATGGATTGAAACTAGCCCCGAGGGCAAAAAGCAGCACCAGACCGGGCATGGGCAATACCACGGTAGCGTTGCCGATAAACCCGATTAAGAAGGCTCCCAGGTAGCCCCAGTTTTCGAGTTCGACCAGCCAGTCCCGGTAGATGAAAAAGACCGCCATGACAGCAAGTATTGGTGGTAGCGTCAGCAGGGTGACGAGATATTTATGTTTACCCGCAGGCTGTTCAACCTCGTCTTGTTTATTGCTTTTCTGGATATGCCGGACTGCCCGGGACTTCCATTTTTTGATGAGCGACATTTCAGGTTTTTTCTGCATTGGAATCAAACGTTGTAAACAGGATAACGTAAGCTGAGCAAGAATTCAAAATGCGGGAGATATTTGCCGCTTTACTCCCTGGAGAATTTCAGGGCAGCGGAGTTGATACAATAGCGCTTGCCCGTAGGCGGAGGTCCGTCATCGAAGACGTGTCCCAGGTGGGCATCGCAGCGGGCGCAGAGCACTTCCGTCCGGTACATGCCTTGGCTGGCGTCTTCATCCAGGCGTATATTAGAATCGGAGACCGGTTCGTTATAACTCGGCCAGCCTGTCCCGGAATCGAACTTAGTCGTGGTTTTAAAAAGGTCGGTCTCGCAACGCACGCACCGGTATATCCCCGGTTCCTTGATGTCATTAAAGGTACAGGTAAACGGACGTTCCGTTCCCTTCTTGGCCGTAATCTGGTATTGTTCGCGCGATAGCAGTTTTTTCCACTCGGAATCAGTTTTATGTATTTTCTCTACTTTAATAATCTCGTTCCGCCGGCTATCGAATATCTTTATCTTCTCCACCATATTCAATCTCCTTTTCCCCGTCCCCTAAAAATAATCTAAATACATATTACCCGATATATCACTTTTATTCAGCGATTTATATCACAACTTAAGTCTCGGGGTATTATTCCGCAGGGAGGAGAAAGGAAATATATTAACTCTGGAATCGCCAGTTTATAAAGACAATTATTACTTCATATAGTATATTGGAAATATGGGAAATCGATTTGCTTTGGCTGGTTGGATACTTTTTATTATCTGTGCCGGTTTCTTCATTGTCTCGGCGATAAAATCCGGTGATATGTGGTACCTGACCGGTAGCCTGATGGCGTACTGAAAAAACGGTTTTCCCGGCATTACTAAATGGAGAGTTTCATGAAAGATATGTTAAAGGGGAGGGCAGCGGTTATTACCGGCGCGGGGAACGGACTGGGAAGGGCGTATGCGATGAGTTTCGCCGAGAGGGGGGCCAGCGTCATTGTTAATGACATCGGCACGTCACATGACGGATACGGTAATACGCATGATGCCGCCGATGCGGTGGTGGCAGAAATCAGGCGGGCCGGCGGCATCGCCGTCGCCAATTATGACAGCGTGGCTGAAGAAGAGGCAGCGAAAAACATCATCCGGAGTGCCGTCGATAGCTTTGGTAGGATTGATATCCTGGTGAATAATGCCGGTATCATCCGGGTAAGCGATATCGAAGAAATTGCTACCGGAGATTGGGATGCGGTAATAAAAACCCACGTCTACGGCACTTTTTACTGTACCCGTGAAGCCTGCGGCTATATGAAACGGCAGGGTTACGGACGGATCATCTGTACTTCTTCTCATACCGGCTTTGGTTGGAAGGGGCAATCGACGTATTCCACCGCCAAGGAAGCGATAACCGGCTTTTCTCGTTCCATCGCCCGGGAGATGGCGGAATACGGCGTTACCTGTAATATCATCCGTCCCATTGCTGCCTGGCGCGGCGTTCAGCAGAAGTTAGATGCAGTCGAATTCAACCGCCCGGTGGATGTCGCCGCCCTGATTACCTATCTCGTCAGCGAATCCGCCGACCACATTAACGGGTGTATCTTTGAAGTCTGGCGCGGCCATGTCGGTATCTTCACGGATCCCCCGCCGGTAGCGCAGGTGCTCTGGAAAGATGGCGACTGGACGCCCGAGGAACTGCAGCAGACGATGCCGGAGACCCTTACCCGGGGCAGGTCCCGGGAAGATTTACCCAATATATTACCCGGTTTTTTCAGGCCGTCGGCAGAATAAGTTACTAGTGCCAATCTTTCGACTCCGGTATCTTATCCAGGGCGGCGGTGAATGGCTCCACCTTTTCGATGACAACGTTAAGGGTCCCCTCGCGGCGGGTGAGCCTGCCCTTGACTATCAGGAAGGCTGAGCGGAACTTGTGCTCGTAGCGTTCGTAGGTCTGGCCGAAGACCATGCAGGGTATGTGCCCGAACTCGTCTTCCAGCGTAATGAACACCACCTTGCCGTGGGGCCTCTGCCGGCGGATAACCAGTCCGGCGGCGGTTACGGCGGCGCCGTCGCCCAGCTTTTCAATGTCCCGACTGGTGCGGAAGCCGTTCCTGAAACGGGGGCGTAGCCGCGACATGATATGGCCGGCGGGGAAAAGACTGAGGATGCTGTACTCCTCTTTCATCCGGTCCCAGTCGCCGGGCGATTCCAGTTCCACCATGTTCTGCTCCACGGGCAGGGGTAATACCAGCTGGTGGTTGACCGGCCGGTAGCGCAGCCCTATCTCCCATTTCACCTTTCTCCGATTGGGTTTCAGGCTGTCGAAAGCCCCGGCGCCGGTCAGGTTGAGGGCCACTTCCTCCAGGACGCCGGTGCGTTCCAGGAATTCCCCGATGTTCCGGAAAGGCCCCTGCTTTTCCCGGCCTTCTTCGATAGCGGTGGCGGAAGCTTTGCCCAGCCCCAGGACGTTGAGGAAGCCCAGGCGTATCGCGCCCCTCGGGGACTTGTTGTCAGCCTCACCCCCTCGGTCCCCCTCTCCAGTCTTGAAGAAGGGGAGGTATTTAGATTCGAAGGAGATGACGCCCCTTCGGGCTACCCCATTACGGTCATCGGGGCTGGTGCCCTTTCGGGTTTCCCCGTATTCAATTACACACCTGGCTTTACTCTTGTTGATATCGGGGTTAATCACATTTATACCATGGCGTTTGGCGTCTTCCTTCAGCGTTTCCAGGTTATAAAAGCCCATGGGCTGCTGGTTGAAAATACCCACGAAAAACTCCAGGGGATAGTGGTATTTCAGCCAGGAGGCCTGGTAGGCCGTCACCCCGAAGGCGAAGGCGTGCGATTCCGGGAACATGTATTGTCCGTTGAATTTCTTAAAAATCCTTTCCGCCGCTTCCTTATCCACGCCCCTGGCGGCGGCGCCTTCCAGGAATTGCTGCTTATAGCGTTCGATGAGTTCGTCGTTGTGTTTCCGCCCGAAGGCGCGGCGCAGGCGGTCGGCCTCGCTGGGGGCGAACCCGGCCACGTCTATGGCCAGCTGGTTCACCTGGTCCTGGAACAGGATGATTCCCAGCGTGCGCTCCAGTGACCTCTGCTCCAGCGGGCAATCGTAGGTCACCGGTTTTCTCCCGGTGCGCCGGGCCAGGTATTCCTGGACGCCGTGATTAACCCCCACCCCCGGCCGTACCGCGCCCACCTCGTGGGCCATTTCCAGCAGGTTGCGGGGGAGGAGGCGGGTGATGGTCTGCATCTGGGCGGCCGACTCCACCTGGAAGATGCCGATGGTATCCCCGCTGCAGAGCATGTCGTAGACGGCGTTGTCCTCGAAGTCGATGCGGGACATATCGATGCGCTCCCCGGTACGTTCCTTGATGAGCTCGACAGCCTCCTGCATCTGCGAGAGCGCCCCCAGCGCCAGGAAGTCTATCTTGACGAAGCCGGCATCGTCGATGCTGTCCTTGTCCCACTGGCAGACGTAGCGTCCGTCGATGGCGCCTCGCTGCACCGGCACGATATCGATGAGGGGCGTCGATGAGAGTATCATGCCGCCGGGGTGCTGTCCCATGTACTTGGGGAAGCCATCCAGCTCCGCCGCCAGGCTGGTGAGGTCGCGCCATACCGGGACGTCCACCTTGTCCTTGAAGTTGGGCATCCGCTCCATCTTTTTTTTGAGCTTGCGGGCGCTGCCCCAGTCGGACTGCCTGGCCAGCTGGTCGATCTCCGCCTCGGGCAGGCCCAGCGCTTTGCCGAGGTCTCTTACCGCTCCTTTTATCAGGTAGGTGGCGATGGTGCCGGTGAGGGCGGCGTATTCCCAGCCCCACTTTTCGTGAGTACGCAGGATAAGCTCTTCGCGGATGCTGCGGGGGAAATCAAGGTCGATATCCGGCACGTTGGTCATGATATCGTCGGGCAGGAAACGCTCCAGCGACAGGTCGTACTGGAGGGGGTCGATGTGCGATAGCCCGATGAGATAGCCTGCCAGCAGGGCCACCGAGGAGCCGCGCCCCCGCCCCGGGGGGTTCTCCTCCACGGTGAGGGAGGGGTCGGAAAGCCCCAGGTCTATCATCACCTCCCGCCCCAGCTTGATAACCTCGTGGTACATCAGCAGGAAACCGGCCAGTTTGTATTTGTTTATCAGCCGGAACTCTTCGTCCAGTCGCCGCTGCACCCGGGGGGTAACCGCTCCGTAACGCCGTACGGCGGCTTCGCGGCACAGCTTTTCCAGGTAGCTTTCCGGGGTATGCCCATCCGGCGCCGGATAGTCCGGGAAGGCGTAGCCGAGGTCCCGGGTAATATCCAGCGTGCACCTTTCGGCTATTTTTACGGTGTTTTCTAAAGCTTCCGGGCATTCCCGGAGAAGGCTTTCCAGTTCCGCCGGCTGGCGCAGGTAAAACTCGGAGTTGGGTCTTCTTTCCTGGTGGGTCTCCTCCAGGCTGCGGCAGTTCCTGATAGCCACCAGGCAGTCCTGGAGCCGGTGCCTTTCGCGGACGTGGTAGTGCACGTTTCCCGTCGCCACTACCCGGGCACCCGTTTCCCGGGCCAGTTCCAGCAGCTTTTTGTTCTGCTCGGAGTCGCCGAAGACCAGGTTATGCTGGAGTTCGATATAGTAGTTCTCCGAGCCGAACCAGTTCAGGTACTGCTGGATGAGGCTTCCGGCTTCCTCGAACCGCGACTTCTCCACCAGCTGCGATAGCTCTCCCCTGGCACAGCCGGACAGGACGATGAGACCTTCGGTATGCTCCGGCAGGATTTCCGGGGGCAGTTCCGGCTCGTTGCGTTC
>DAOUER010000097.1:0-4360 GCA_034430375.1 Dehalococcoidales bacterium | reverse complement strand
TTTTTGAATCAAGTTCAAATCAACCATTCTTATCATCCTTTAACCGGATTATTTATCTTTCAATAATACCACGCCGGGCAACTCTTTACCCCCCAGGAATTCCAACGAGGCGCCCCCGCCGGTAGAGATAAAGGTAATCCTGTCATCCAGTCCCAGGGAATATATAATCTCGGCGGTAGAACCACCGCCGATGATTGTCGTTGCGTCAAGGGTTGTGATATACCTGGCTACGGCTTCTGTACCTCTGGCAAACTGTGGTATCTCGGCAATACCCATCGGTCCGTTCCAGAAGATAGTCCTGGCCCCCTGCAACGCATGGCGGTATTTCTTAACCGTCTCCGGCCCGATATCTACAATGCGCCGGTCGGCGGGTACCGCGTCCGCCGGCACGACCTCACCGGACGCTTTATCATTTATCTCATCAGCAACCACGACGTCTACCGGCAAGAGGATACTAACACCGGTTTCTTCCGCTTCCCGTAGCAACTCCAGGGCGACATCAATGCTGTCTTCTTCCACCAACGATTGCCCGATTTCATATGATTTAGCCTTGAGAAACGTCGCCGACATAGCCCCGCCGATTAAGAAGGTATCCACTTTATTCATGATATTTTTCAGTATGCCTACTTTATCACTTACCTTGGCCCCTCCGAAAATGGCCATGAACGGCGTTGCCGGGTTTTCCAGTAGTCCACCCAGAGTGTTTATCTCCTTTTCCAGCAGAAACCCGGCTACCGCCGGAAGATAGCGGGTAATTCCCGCTATCGATGCATGAGCCCGGTGGGAAGTGCCGAAAGCGTCGTTAACGTAAACGTCTCCCATCCAGGCTAAGGCCTCCGCGAATTGGGGATTACCTGCTTCCTCTTCGGCGTGAAAGCGGAGATTTTCCAACAGCAAAACTTGCCCACCTTTTAAAGCCCCTGCCGCCTCCTCCGCCTCAGGACCGATACAGTCACGCGCTGTCCTTACCGGCTTTCCCAGTATCTCCGCCAGCCGTTGGGCTACCGGGTACAACTGGAGTCCTTCAGAAGGTTTCCCCTTCGGCCGTCCGAGGTGAGAAAGTAAAATAACCCTGGCATTTCGTTCAATGAGGTACTTTATCGTCGGCAAAGCCGCCCGAATGCGGCTGTCATCGGTTATCTTCCCGGAAACAGCATCCATCGGCACGTTAAAATCTACCCGCACCAGCACCCTTTTTCCGGTAACATCTGTATCTCGTACGGTCATCTTGTTCATGCCTGTCTCCGACTCAAATTATCTGTTAAAAAAAGAAATCAGGCGTTATTCTCTTCGCCTGATTCGTTTTATCCTCTAGGCATATCCCATGTCTCCCGACCGGAGTGATATTCCTATTATTCTACGTGCTGCTTGCTTTAGCTTTATCCGTTATTTCCTGTTTATCGCCCGGATGATGTTCGGGGAACAGAGCCAGGATCTGTTTGTAAATACCTTCATCATCCAATGCGTATTTTTCGTGCAACTGTTGCGGTGTGCCATGTTCGATAAACTTGTCGGGTAAACCGATGTTTTTCACTCTGGTATCCGTTATTCCTTCATCCTCAATCATTTTCAGGACGTTGCTCCCAAAACCGCCGCTGAGTACGTTTTCCTCAATGGTGACCACACGCTTTATGTGTGAGGCCAGTTCTTTGATAAGCAATGAATCCAGCGGCTTGGCAAAACGGGCGTTAACCACTGTGGCTTCAATACCTTCCGCCGCCAGCCTTTCCGCGGCTTTACGGGCCGGTTCGACCGAAGCCCCCAGCGCCAGGATGGCTACGTCGGCTCCGTACTTTAATACTTCACTCTTCCCGATGGGTATTTCTTCAAAATCCGCGTCCAGTCTCACACCGAGTCCGGTACTACGCGGATATCTTACCGCCATCGGCCGTCCGACTTTCACGGCGGTATATAGCAGGTGCTGCAGTTCGTTTTCATCCTTAGGCGCAGATACAATAAGATTGGGTATTAAACTCAGGTAAGCAATATCGAATGTCCCCTGATGCGTCTTACCGTCGTCTCCTACAATCCCTCCCCTATCGATAGCCAGCACAACGGGCAGATTCTGGAGACAAACATCGTGGATTATCTGATCGAAGGACCGTTGTAAAAACGTCGAATAAATAGCGACAATCGGGATGTATTTCTGCGTGGCGATTCCTGCCGCGAAGGTGACGGCATGTTGTTCGCAAATACCTACGTCAAAGACGCGGTCAGGAAATTCAGCTTCGACATTGCTTAAACAATTACCCTCCGGCATAGCCGGCGTAATAACCAATATTTTGGGTTCATCACGGGCTAACTGCAGGACTGTCTGGGCGAAAACCTCACTATAGGTGGGAATCGTCTTTTCACTATTGTTCCTGGCGGATACCCCGTGAAAATACACCGCATTGCTTTCGGCGGGTTGGTATCCCTTTCCTTTGGTGGTGATTACATGAATCAAGGTGGGCCCGCTATAATTTTCCTTTATCTGGTTGAGGGTTCTTTCGAGTTCGTGAATGTTATGACCGTCAACCGGTCCGACATAGGAGAAACCCAATGCTTCCCAGATGGGCGTTGGTGCCAGCGATCCTTTGATTCGAGCTTCGATGAATTTGTATAGCTGGTACATTCTCTTGCCCAGCGGCAGGGCGGCTAATATCTTCTCGCCGCTTCTCTTGGCTTTGCGTAAACGTTGGGCAAAGCGAACCCGGCTCATCACCTTGGCCAGTGCACCCACCGTAGGTGATATCGACATGCCGTTATCGTTATACACTACGATGATTTTAGTACCAAGATGCCCGGCGTGATTGAGAGCTTCAAAAGACATCCCGGCCGTGATGGCTCCGTCGCCGATAACCGCAATTACGTGGTAGTCATCCCCGGCCAGGTCACGGACGGTGGCCATCCCCAGGGCAGCGGATACCGAGGTACTGGCATGCCCGGCACCGAAGGGATCATGGTCGCTTTCTTCGCGGGTGGTATATCCCGACAGCCCGCCGTACTGACGTAGCGAATGGAAGCGTTCCCTCCGGCCGGTGAGTAGTTTATGCACGTAGCTCTGGTGACCCACATCCCAGATGATTTTATCCTCAGGACTGTTGAATATCCTGTGGAGAGCGATGGTAAGTTCCACGACGCCGAGGTTTGATGCCAGGTGCCCGCCCGTATGTGTTACCGTAGTCACGATTTCACGCCTCAATTCCTCGGCTAGTTCCTTTAAGGCCGGCAGGGAAAATTTCTTAAGATCAGCGGGGCTATCGATTTTATCGAGCAATCTTGGCATGTTTATCTTCAAGGGAAATAGTAGAAACCAATTTAATACTATCAATGCAGTTGACAGAATGTCAAGCTGAGATCAGGAATTTAATCCAGGCTCTCCCTTTTTACTTGACGCTGTCAGTACCCTTTTGTTACACTGCTTTTTGATATACACTTGTTAGAGATTATCCTCGTTAAAAAGCGCCCGGGTGGCATTACCCTGGAATAACTTATGGGTTTAGATTTCTGGGACATTCTAAAGGTAATAGGCTATGCCGCTTTTCCCATATCCGAACTGCGGGGCGCCATCCCCATCGCCATAATTGTCCATGATTTTCCCTGGTACTCCGCCTATATCGTGGCCGTTATCGGCAATCTTTTACCCGTACCGCTTATCCTGCTGTTCCTGAATTTCGCTACCAGAATATTAAGCAAGGCGAGACTTTTCGAACGCATGCTAAACTGGCTGTTTGAGAAAATCAGGCGGCGCGGAAAGAAAATAGAACGCTTTGAGCGAATCGGTCTGGCATTATTCGTGGCTATTCCCTTGCCGGTCACCGGCGCCTGGACCGGCTCGATTCTGGCCGTTCTCATGGGAATGAAATTCAAGTACGCTTTTATTTCCATCCTCATCGGGGTGCTTATCGCCGGCGTGATTGTTACCTGCGCCACCGTCCTGGGATGGTCGGTCGCCGATATCTTTACCAAGCCGGTTGAATAAAGTCAAACCGTGTTAATTCACGACCGAATGTATTGACCCTGACCTGATATTCGTGTTAAATTTGAAACGAATGAGCGCGTCCCTGTAGCTCAGCTGGACAGAGCGCCTGCCTTCTAAGCAGGATGTCGTGGGTTCGAATCCCTCCAGGGACGCCATGACAACCGCGGCAGAACACCTAAGGATACTCCTCTAAAAGCAACTATAGGTTACTCTCTACTGATAGTCAGGCTATTCTGCAGAGTATTGTACAGATTATTTGTATTACAGCTTATTATGTAAATATCTAAAAAACGTTAACGATAATCCTGAAGCCGATATTGATATACAGGTGCATTATTACCGCCGGCCAGTAGGAATTCCCCCTGAAGCAGACGTAGCCCAGGTAGATTCCCACCA
>DAOUER010000096.1:0-14072 GCA_034430375.1 Dehalococcoidales bacterium | reverse complement strand
CGGCGAGGTTAGCCTGGGCGACCCGGTTCTTGGCCACCAGGATTATCCCGGAGGTATCTTTATCCAGCCGGTGCACGATGCCCGGCCGGAGGGTATTATCTTCGTCACCCAATTCTGGAAAGCGTGCCAGGACGGCATTGGCCAGCGTATGACCGGGATGTCCCGGCGCCGGGTGTACCGTCATTCCGGCCGGCTTATCCACCACCAGGACATCGTCATCTTCGTAGATTATACTGAGGGGGATAGATTCCGGCGACATTGAGGAGGGCGGCTCGGGGGGTATAATTACAGCTATTTTATCACCGGCATCAAGCCTATGTCCGGCTTTAGCAGCCTGACCGTTGACCGTAATAAAACCTTCAGCTATAAGCTTCTGGGCATGGGTGCGGGAAAGCCCGGGGCAATTCTCGCCAACAAATCGGTCCAGGCGCACCCCGGCTGTATCCGCTACCAACTGGTATTCGCCGCTCATTCCTTCTTCCCGGTAAGCCTGAGCTGGAAAATTATACAATAAGCCATGATAATCCCGCCGACAGTCGTCATGGAATCGGCAATATTAAAGACCGGCCACACCTTAAAATCGAGGAAATCGGTAACAAATCCCAGCCAAAAGCGGTCAATCTGGTTGCCGATAGTGCCGCAGATTAGAAGCAGCAGCGCCAGCTGCACCAGCTTGCCGTGCATAAAAGGCCAGCGCTTGTGGAAGTAGAGAAAAAGCCCGATGATTAGAATGATGCCGATACAGGCAACGATTTTAACGGTCAGGAGATGGTCTTTGAACAGGCCGAAGATAACGCCGGTGTTCCGGGTGTGGATTATCTGGAAGAATCCGGCATCGAAAAGGACCTCACCCCGTTCCAGAGTTGCCCTTATCCATGCCTTGGTCAACTGGTCAGCCAGTAAGAGTAACGAGCCGATAGAGCCGAGGACAATTATCCGTAGCCTGATATCAGGCCGGCTTTCCGGGTGCATTCTTCGCCTGTAGTTCTTTACAATTTAGACACAAACTTGCCTGCGGGAGGGCTTCCAACCGGGCCGGGTCAATGGATTTGCCGCAATTATCACACTTGCCGTAGGTACCGTCATCAAACTTTTTCAGGGCATGTTCTACTTCCGCCAGCTCCTTCCTGACGCGGTTTTCCAATGATAGACGCTTTTCCAGTTCCAGGGTTTCGGTGGCTTCTTCCTCGCGTTTACCGAAAGGACTGCCTTCACGCCTCTCATCGGAACTCGACGCGTTGTTTTGAAGCTGCTCGAACTCTTCTTCCAATCGTTTATGTTCTCTCTTTAGTTTTTTCCGTAGTTCGTCGAAGCTGGTGGTCATTTATCTCTCCATCCGCCTCCTCACCAAGTTTGAGTAAGGCTCATTATAACGCTCCTCGCGGCAACCTATCAACATATAGCGGTATATCAAGAGACAAAAAGTGAAGATCAAAGTGAGTAGAACGGGTTAGACCGTAAACATCGTCGGCGGGTAACACCAGTCCGCTATACGAAAGGGCCCGAAGCCCTTTAAAAATACGAAAACTTTATTCATTATTCCCGCCAACGAAAAAATATACTACAAGTGTAAACCATTTATTACTTCTGGTCAATGGCTTTTACTGTCATTTTTTAGGAATATAGTACTATTGGAAGGCAATTATGCCCATGATATCATTACATTACCAGATGAAGATAAAAATAACACCATATCCAGGCTCTTCTACACTGAATTTTTATGGATATTAAGGGTTTACACCCATGAAAAATGGGTGATAACCATCTCTATCTTTCCCAGGCTAAGGGGTAGTATTCTATCAGAGATAATCCGCCAGGCATACGTCCGGGAATAAGCTGAATTATGGCTGGGATATGAAGAATATTAGAATCAATAGAAAGGTAATTACCAGCACCGGCTCCAAACCAGCTGTGAGGAGAGTAGTCGCGCCTACTCCGGCCGCCAGACCGGCAACGCCTCCAAAGCCGGCAGCCAGTTCTACAAGAGAAAGCACCACCAAATCACAAGTTAATGTAATGAATTCCCAGCATATGATATTGAACGCTCAGCGTGAACTGGAGATAGCCCGGCGTATGAGAATGCAGGCGCAGCGGTATCTCCAAGAGACCGAAATCAAGGCCAGAAGCGAGGCACAGCGTCTCATTCTCCAGACCCGGATGACCATCCGCAAGGAAATCGATGGACTGGTTAATCAGGCCAACGAAGAAATCCAGAAAGTACTGGCTGATATCCGCGTAATCCGGATTACGGCCCAGGAAGAACTGGCGGCACAGAAGAAATATACGGATGCGGCCCGGTTACGCTCTTTTACCCTGTCTCTTCAAGAGGCAGACGCGGAACCAGAGAAAAAAGAGGGCAAACGAACGATGGCGAAAAAGGCAGCTGTCAACTAGAGGACCTTCCTTCGCCTTACCTTGGTATTTTATCTAACTAATTATACTTCCCATTCGAGATTACATATTTAATAACAGGTACATTAGTAATATCGATACTTTCAGGCTTTATACGGGTTGCGCTGATGATGTAAAATAGAATAGTGAGGGCAGCATAGCAGGAGGTCAATTATGAAAACCCGGCACCTTGTTCTTCTGATTGTACTGGTAGTATGCCTGCCGTTGCTTTCCGCCTGTGATTTATTCGGCGGCAAATCTGATGCCGAGAAAAAGCGGGAATATTACCAGCAGCAAATAGATGCCTATAATCAGGCCCGAGAAATCTACCGCCAGCAGCAAGAGAAATATTACGAGGACCTGCAGAAAGCCCTTCAAGATTTAGCAGAACAAACATATCAACAATAAAGTCGGTAGCAAAAACGCGAAAGATAGATTTGGTAATCATAACCAAATATCAGAGTTAAATCTTGGTTACAATCGCGCAAAACGTAAAACAAATACTCCAGGAATTACCTCCCGGCGTTCAACTGCTGGGCGCCGCTAAATCAAGAAGCCCCGCCGAAGTCAAAGAAGCCGTCGAATCCGGTATTAAAATAATCGGCGAGAACTACGTCCAAGAAGCCGAACAGGCCCGTCAATTGATAGAAAACGTAATTGAATGGCACTTCATCGGGCATCTACAGAAGAACAAGGTAAAAAAAGCGGTAGAACTGTTCGACATGATAGAAACCATCGATTCCATCGAACTGGCCCGGGAGATAGATAAAAGATGCGCCCAAATCGGTAAGATTATGCCAGTGCTGATTGAGATAAACAGCGGACGGGAATCGCAGAAAGCCGGCGTCTACCCGGAAAAAGCCGAAAGGCTTATCACTGAAATAGCCTCAATGGAAAATTTAAAGGTCAAGGGTTTAATGACAATGGGGCCTTATGCCAGCAATCCGGAAGACCTGCGGCACTGCTTTAGCGAAACGAAACAGCTTTTCGAGCGGATTAAGGCGCTGGATATACCCGGTGTAGAGATGAAATACCTTTCCATGGGCATGACCGACTCCTATAAGGTAGCCGTCGATGAAGGCGCCAATCTGGTAAGGATCGGCAGTAAAATCTTCGGCGTAAGGGCTTATTGATATCTTTAGGCAGTCAATTTGACGAGGAGAATAGATTCGCAGCGCCGCTTAAAAACAGAAAGAGAGAGAAGATCGCCATAGTTAGCGACAGATCCAGCCCGTCGATAATATAAAGCCTCGAGGATACCTGCACCGTTCCCATAAACCCGATAGCCGCTCCGCAAATACCGCCAATCATCAATATTATTCCGGATACTATCCTCATCGGGACATCACCCCCCAATGAATTGCAGTAAGCGCAATTATCCTAACTTTATTTAACTTATCTTCCTAGTTTCATTATAGTTCAACCCTATCGGCCTACAATCCCCCTTCCGTAATACCACAGCACCATACTTTCTTACTACCCTATACCGCCCCGTCGGCCGCATATACCCGCCGTTCTTGACAAATACGGTCAGCTTCGCCAGAATTGAACTAAGAAAACGATCAATAGAAAGCGGTGAATATTATTCCAGACCAGGTCAATTTAGTCGAAGAAGAAGAATACAACCGGAAAACCGCCCGGAGCATTCTGAAAGGTTTTACTAAGAAACGACCCAACCTGATTCCCATACTACAAAAAGTCCAGAGCAGCCTGGGATACCTGCCCCGCGAGGCCATGACCGAGATAGCGGAACACTTGAACATTGCGCCGGTGGATGTCTACGGCGTTATCACATTCTATAACCAGTTTCGGCTGAACCCGCCCGGCAAGCACTCGATACGCGTATGCCTGGGCACTGCTTGCCATATGAAGGGCGGCTACATCACGCTGGATGCCTGGAAACGCCGACTCGAAATAAATCCCGGCGAGACCACCGCCGATAGGGAATTCGACCTGGACACGGTCGCCTGCGTCGGCTGCTGCACCATGGCCCCGGTAACGGTGGTGGACGATAAGCCGGAAGGCGGCGTCGAACCGACCAAAGTAGATGGTATCCTGCTGGCATTCGAGCTGGAGCGCGCTGAGAACGACAAGGAAAAAAGTGAAGATGACTGAACAATCGGCAATAGCCGATACTTTCCGGGAAATTAAAGAAACTGCGGAATCTGTCTGTCGGGAGCTGCTGCATAATAAACCGGTGATAATGGTCGGCGCGGCCACCTGCGGACGGGCAGCCGGCGCCCGGGAAGTAATCAATGCTTTCCGCGACGAATTAAGCAAGCGGAAAATCGATTGCGCCGTGATTGAGGTCGGCTGCATGGGGCACTGCTACGCCGAGCCGCTGGTGATTATCAGCAAACCGGGCTACCCGCCGATATGCTACGGTTACGTCAATCCGGTCATCGCCGAAAGACTGGTCAAGGAGTTTATCCTCGGGGACAATACCTGCCCCGAGTTCGTACTGGCAGCGTTGGAGCCCAATGACATCCTGCCCAGCTTCAGCGATTTTCCGCGCGCTCAATACGAGCAGAAAATCATCCTGAAAAATTGCGGTCATATCGACCCCGAAGATATCGGCCAGTCTATCAACGCCGACGGCTACGCAGGGCTGGCTAAAGCCCTGCAAATGAACCCTGAAGAAGTCGTGGAGGAAGTTGCCAACTCGGGACTGCGGGGACGGGGAGGAGCCGGTTTTCCTACCGGCCAGAAGTGGCGTTTATGCCGTGAAGAACCGGGCAAGACCAAGTATATAATCTGCAACGCCGACGAGGGCGACCCCGGGGCTTTTATGGACCGGTCAATCCTGGAGAGCGACCCCCATGCAGTGATCGAGGGAATGATAATCGGGGGGTACGCCATCGGGGCATCCTCCGGCTATATTTACGTCCGGGCCGAGTACCCGCTGGCGGTAAAACGAATGGAAACGGCGCTGCGACAGGCAAAGAAGCTGAATTTACTCGGCAAGAATATCCTGGGCAGTGACTATTCCTTTAATATAAAGCTCTTCCAGGGCTCCGGGGCCTTTGTCTGCGGGGAAGAAACAGCCCTGATAGCTTCACTGGAAGGCAGAATGGGAATGCCACGCGACCGACCGCCCTACCCGACCAGCCAAGGACTGGACGGCAAGCCGACGGTAGTAAATAACGTCAAGACACTGGCCTTCGTGCCGCCGATAATAAGGAACGGGTTCGCCTGGTTTAAGAGCACCGGAACGGAAGCCAGTCCCGGGACGGCTGTCTTTGCCCTGGCCGGGAAGATAGTCAATACCGGTCTGGTCGAGGTGCCGATGGGCACCACCCTGCGGCAGATACTATTCGACGTGGGCAGCGGTATCCCCGAAGGCAAGCAATTCAAAGCGGTACAAATAGGAGGACCTTCCGGAGGCTGCCTGCCCGAAACATCACTGGATTTGCCGGTTGATTTCGACTCCCTGCATCAGGCCGGGGCCATAATGGGTTCCGGAGGGATGGTGGTACTAGACGAGGACGACTGCATGGTGGAGATAGCCCGGTATTTCCTGGAGTTTACGCAAAGGGAGTCCTGCGGCAAGTGCACCTTCTGCCGGCTGGGCACCAAACAGATGCTGGAAATCCTTAGTGATTTTACACTGGGCCAAGGAAGCATGGAAGATATCGACCGCCTGGAGCAACTGGCCGAAGAGGTTAAGGACGGTTCACTCTGCCGGCTGGGTCAGACCGCTCCCAATCCCATCCTGACCACCCTCCGCTATTTCCGGGACGAATACGAAGCGCATATCGAGCTGGGAAAGTGCCCGGCATTGATGTGCCAGCACCTCATCGCCTACTATATCCTCCCCGATAAATGCGAACGCTCCTGCGATGCCTGTGTCGGCACCTGTACCGTCGAAGCGATATCGTCGAATAAAAAGAGGATCAAGGTCATCGACCAGGAGAAGTGCGTCAAGTGCAGCACCTGCCTGGCCGCATGTCCTCCCCAGTACAACGCTATTGTAAAGCTTTCGCCACCCAGCGAGGTGCCCGACTGATGAAGAAAGTATCTTTAACCATCGACGGCAAGAAAGTAACGGCCAATGCCGGGGAAAAAATACTCTGGGTAGCCCTGGATAACGATATTTTTATCCCCAATCTCTGCGCTATCAAGGACAAACCGGAGCCGAACGCCGCCTGCCGACTGTGCTTTGTGGAGATAGAGGGAGAGGACGAACCGGTGACCGCCTGCACCCGCGAGGTTAAAGACGGCATGGTGGTCAATACCCGGGGTGAGAAAGCCCTCAACCTGGTCCGGGCCGGGTTCGAGTTGATTATGGCCTCGCATCCGGTGGACTGCGCCCACTGCGCCGCCAACCGCGCCTGCGAACTGCAAGATATCGCACGTCATCTCGGCTGCAAGCTCAAGACAAAACGATATCGCCAGCTCCTCCGCGATTTACCCGTAGACGACAGTAATCCACTGTTTACCCTCGACCCGAATAAATGCGTCCTCTGCGGTCGGTGTGTGTGGGTTTGCCACCAGCGAAAGGAAACGGCCTTACTGGGCTTTGCCCACCGCGGTTTCCAGCGGGTAATCACTACTTTCGCCGGTGAGTCAATCGGCGACGGATGCCTGGACTGCGGTGGATGTGTCAAGGTTTGCCCTACCGGGGCGCTAGCTTTTAAGGATGGGAATAAATAGGACTATGGAACATATAGAATTCGAGAAAAAAGTAATGGATATGCTACTCGATGGAGACGATAACGTTTTAAAGGAACTCAGGAACCAATTTCTCAATTCAAAGGTAGAATACCGAGAGTTTACCGGCGTTGGGTTTTATACAGGGTACCAAATCAATGAAAATATCCCGCCTGTCTTGAATGGTAAAAGCTTTCATTTTGGTGATGTTCTTGCATATTTTGAAAACGACGAATGGCCTCTCGACTTTATTATACACGGAAAAAACGGCTATTTGTCTCAATTAGAAGGTGTTGCTATCCAAGGTCCCTGGCCCGAAGATTATTCTAAAGTAACTCTTAAATATAGTACACCTGATGGTAAACGTAATTTAAGTAAAATTAGGTCTGCATGGTTGGAATAGATAGCATTTTTTTCCATCCCTCCCGACCTATTAAGGAAAAGAGGGGCTAGTGTCCCTCTTCGCAGGCTACTCCCTGTTTGGGAGTTATATTAATCCATCCCCCTAGCCCCCTTCCTTTGGTAAAGGAAGGGGGAATCTTTACAAAGGGAATATTGCGAATGGAATCGTTTTTTTATATAGCGAGAGTAGGTATAGAAGATAAATCCTATATACCTCCTTTTCCCCCCAACTGGGGAGTGAAGAAGTGGGGACAAACTACCAAACTATAGGCTGATGCCGCGAGGGCAGCCGGGTGGGAATAGATATTTAACGAGGGTTGGGGAAGGGTGGCATTATCTCAGATAAAGATTGCCGCGTCGCTACGCTCCTCGCAATGACAATACATGAGCTACCGATAGCGTCCCGTTTTACCGCGGGGAGACGAACGCTTCTTTCCGGCGCGCCGGTCGCCGCGGAAATCGGGGGCCATGATGTTGAAGGGTACGCTATTCTCCTTATCTACCAGACGAGAGCTGGTAGCACTATCGACTTCCCCCAAAAGCTCATCGAAGGAATATTGGGTAGTAACAACTGTGGGCAACCTCGAATTGTGACGATAGTTTATAAGCTGATAGAGTTTTTCCTTTACCCATGGTGTCGATGAATGCTCACCGAAGTCATCCAGCACCAGCAACGGTGTTGTCTTGACGCTTTCAAAAAAGTGGTCGTAGGACACCTTACTGTCGGGGCTGAAAGCCGAACGCAGGTGGTCGAGAAATTCCGGGACGACGACGAACAAGGCCGGTTTGCCAGCCTCATAGCGGTAGTTAACGATTGCCGCCGCCAGGTGGGTCTTGCCACAGCCGGTCTGGCCCATGAAGACCAGCCAGCCATCCGGGTTCTTGGCGAAATCGAAGGCGATCCGGTAGGCTTCATCCATATTATCCTGCTGCTCAATAGAGAGATTATTACGACGTTTAAAATTAACAAATGTCATACCCTGCTGGAGCTTGAACTCCGGCCCCCAGCCGTATTCCGCCGACTGATTACCGTCTTCGAGTATGAATACACGGCAGAGTCGTTCGTCGGTCAGGCGGGTACGCAGCCGTTCGTCAAGTTGCTCCAGTGGCGTGATGAGAATCACCACGGTGGGCAGTTCGGCGTTAAAGCGTGAGGTCAGCAGCTGGTCCAGCTTTTCCCTGGCCCAGGCCGTGCCACTCTGGACACCCAGGTCGTCAAGCACCAGCAAAGGCGTGTTGCGGACCTGCTCGAAAAACTCATCGTAGGGCACCTCGCTATCGGCAGAAAAAGATTTGCGGAGTCGGTCGAGAAGGTCGGGCACCGAGATATGGAAAGCCGGGCAGTGCTGATTTATCCGTTCGTTGACGATGGCCGCTCCCAGATGGGTCTTGCCGCAGCCGCTGGGTCCGCCCAGCACCAGCCAGCCGGCGGGTTCCGCCGCGAATTCCCGGGCGGCCTGGTAGGTCCGGCTGAATTGCTCCTGGCTGACCGGATGGCCGGTTTTCCCCTTCGGTTCCAGGTTCTCGAAGGTCAGGCGGGTCAACGAGCCGAGATTGCTGTATTGAATCAGACGATTCCGCCGTTCCCCGGCAACTTCCCGGCGGGTGCAGGAACAGGGAACCACCCGGCTGTAGTCCGGCTTGCCGGTTTTCAACAACGGATGAACGATACCGGCCCCACGGCAGATTTGACAGCCCGGGTCTACGGATGACTCAATTTCATCTTCGGACCATGTGTCCGTATTTTCCCTTGATGTACTTGTCCGGGTCTGTTTTTTTAGGATGTCGCTGATGTGTTCCATCGCTCTTGCCTTCAGTTGCCCAGTTTTCTAATATCTTCAGTATATATTTAATATTCCGCTTGTTATAGAGTACCGCTTCTTTGATAGAATCGTTTAGCCATTCCCGGGGATAAAGTTTTTCAGCCTCGCGCAGTTCGTCGGCGACCATCGGGGTCAGTATGCCGATATTCTCCTCGTAAAGCGTGAATATATCCGGCAGTTCTTCGCCGGGGGGATACTTACGACCCGGGATTTTTGTGCCGGGCAACGTTATTTCACCGTTCTCTATTTTCTCGACGATTTGGCGATTAGCTTCGGTGTTGAGGAGATAAACAGCCCGGGAGGAATTATCCTTCTGTAAAGTGATTTGCAGCAGCGTTCCCCGTTCGACCGCCATCTCCAAGCCTTTTTGTAGTCCCTTTTCCGGCGGTTCGTCCTCGCCTTTGAGACCGCTCATCAGGCTTTCGTCCGTCGATAACTCCTGAACGCTGACAAAGCGCGGGCTGCCCTTCTTTCGGTAAAGCACAGCCATAACATGTAATGTTGTCTTCAACTCGGCGATATCATCAATTTGCGGCAGCAGGCCGCTGAAAAAGATGTTGGGAATAGATGTATATTCCATCCGGGCGGGAAAACCATCGAATTTTTTCATAGCATGCTCGGCTCCCCGGTGCTGATACTTTCGAATCGCGCCAGAGTATGGCGGAAACGCAGTTTTATCCGGCCGGTTGGCCCGTTGCGGTGCTTGGCGATAATCACGTCGGCTTCTTCCCTCGGGTACTCACGGTCGGGGTGCACCGCCAGCCATTCTTCCTCGGTCTTGTAGTAATACTCGTCACGATAAATAAACAGGACCACATCCGCGTCCTGCTCAATACTGCCGCTTTCCCGGAGGTCGGACAGCTGGGGTTCGTGGGAAGCCCGCCATTCAACAGCACGGCTGAGCTGGGATACCGCCAGCACCGGGGCGTTAAGCTCGCGGGCCAGCGCCTTGAGCGCCCGCGAGATGTAGCTTATTTCATTTACCCGGTTTTCGTTGCGGCCCTCTCCCTGCATCAGCTGGAGATAATCGAGGATAACCATATCGATACCGCGTTCGTAGTTAAGGCGGAGGGCTTTGCTGCGCATTTCGGCCATGCGGATCATCGGGGTATCATCAACATAAATCGGGGATTCCGACAGGATGCCGGTGGCTTCCATGACCTGTCTCTCTTCTTCCTCGGTATGCTGCCCGAAACGCATACGGCGGGAATTCACACCCGATTCGCTGGAAAGGAGGCGCATCACCAGGGAGTCCCGGGCCATTTCCAGACTGAAAAGCGCCACGCAGGCACGGTGCTCCACGGCGGCATTCCGGGCGATATTCAAGGCTAGGCTGGTCTTGCCCATGCTGGGACGGCCGGCTATGATAACCAGGTCGGCGCGCTGAAAACCGCCCAGGAATTCATCCAGGCCGGGAAAGCTCGAAAGAACGTAGGGCAGGTCCTCGGCGCGTCCCTCGGTACTTTCCGGGGTCTCTTCGAAATATTTATCCAGCACCTGCCGGATATGGGTCAGTTCCGCGGCGCCCTGGGTCCTCCGTAAACCAAACAGAACACTTTCGGCCTTAGCCAGACTTTCCTCGACATCCGGGCTGGCCTGGTAGCCGATGGCGGAGATTTTATCACCGGCGTATATCATCTGGCGCATTACCGACAGGCGATAAACGATACGGGCGTAATGCTCGATATCCATCGAGGTGGGACATATCGAAATGAGGTAGCTCAGGTGGGATGTCCCGCCGCATGATTCCAGCTTGTCCTGATGCGACAGCTCCTGGGCCAGCGTTACCTGGTTGATAGCATCGTTACGCTGGTAGAGTGATATACAGGCCTCGTAGAGCCACCGGTTCGTCTCGTAGTAGAAATCCGTTTCCTTGAGAAAATCAGAAATCTGGAAGATAGCCGCGCCGTCAATCAGCAGCGAACCGATAACCGCTTCTTCGGCATCCGAATCATTGGGCGGCAGCCTCGTCTCATTCACCCTGTCTTACTCCTCTGTTTCAGCTTCGGTCTTTTTCCTGGATTTCCTCTTGGCTTTGGGTTTCTCAGCTTTTGCCTCGGCTTCCGGTGCTGGCGCGGCGTCTTCTTCTGTTATAACTTCGGCTTGCGTTTCAGCAACAGCGGCTTCTTCAACAGCTACAGCCGTTTCTTCGCTTTTCTTAGCTTTCCTGGCTCTCGGTTTCTTTTCTTCTTTCTCTTCTTTAACCGGTACGTTGGTCTTGACTTCAGCTTCCGGCGCCTCGGCGGGGGCTTCGGCAACTTCTGCTTCCGCTGTTTCAACCTCAACGACGGCTTCTTCTAAGACGGCTTCTTCGTCTTTCTCCGCTTTCTTAGCCCTCGGTTTCTTTACTTCCTCTTCCTTTTCCTCGGCAACCGCGTCCGCTTCTACCGTTACCTTGATAGCCGCCGTAATATCATGGGTGAATTTGATGGTAATATCGTGAACGCCCAGCTGGCGAATCGGCTCTTCCAGTTCTATTTTACGCTTGTCAACGGTCAGTCCGGTGACGCTGCCGATTTCCGCGGCGATATCGGCGCTGGTTACCGAACCGTAGAGTCGTTCCTTTTCGCCGGCTTTAGCCTTGATGGCTATCTCGGTGCCCTCAAGTTTGCCGGCTACTTCCTTCATCTCCGATTCGGCCTCCACCCTTTTAACCAGGACCTGTTTCATCCGCGACTTGACGATGTTGGAAGCCGCCGAATTGGCGACGACGGCTAGCTTTTTCGGTAATAGATAATTCCTGCCGTAGCCGTCAGCTACTTCCCTGGTCTCACCTGCCAGGGCTACGTCAGGCACGTCTTCAATAAATACAACCTTCACTATATATACTCCTTTTAATGATTACTGCTCATTATATTCAGGGCGGAGAAAATGAGTCAACATCACCCCATTCATAACAGGAAATTATTCCCGGGATATTTCTGAAAATAATCACAGGCCGGTAATATACTTTTCGGCGTTAATGGCGGCCACTGCGCCATCGCCGGAGGCGGCGATTATCTGCCGGATGGAACTGCTGCGGATATCACCCACAGCGAAAACGCCGGGCGCACTGGTCGCCATTTTATCATCGGTGATGATGGCGTTTATCTTGTCCATCTCAACCACACCCTTGAGATATCCGGTATTGGGTTTGAAACCCACCGCCATGAAAATACCGGCCACGTTGAGAACGGACTTCTTTTTGGTCTTGACATTGCTGACCTTAACCTTTTCGACAAAGGTCTCCCCGGTGATTTCATCCACCACGCTGTCCCAGAGAATCTCGATTTTGGGTTCGGCGAAAGCCTTCTCCTGCAATATCTTGGTAGCTCTGAGTTCGTCACGGCGGTGTATCACCGTTATCCTGGAGGCAAACTTGGTCAGTTCCAGGGCTTCGGTAATGGCGGCGTTGCCGCCCCCCACCACAGCCACTTCTTTCTCCCTGAAGAAAGCACCGTCGCAAGTGGCGCAGTAGGATACGCCCTTGCCGGTATATTCCGCTTCACCGGGCACGCCCAGCTTCTGGCGTTCCGAGCCGCTGGCGATGATGATAGCCCGGGCGGTGTAACTGCCGCCGGAGCTTATAACCGTCTTCGGGTCTTTAGTAATATCGATGCCGGTAACCTCATCAAGTAGGGTTTCTAGCCCGAATTTTTCCGCCTGCTTATGCATCAATTCGGTCAGGTCTATGCCGCTGATACCTTCGGGGAAGCCGGGATAGTTCTCTACCCATTCCGTATTCAGTATCTGCCCCCCGAAAGCCCCCCTCTCGATGAGGAGAGTCGACAGCCGCGCCCGGGCGGTATAGATACCGGCGCTTAATCCCGCCGGTCCGCCGCCGACAATAATAACGTCGTACTTGCTGGGGGATTTATTCATTAATTTCACCCCGCTTACAGCCTGAATGTGATTGGCTACCGACTATAATGCTTCTTCCAGGCTCTTTTTCAATTCATCTTTGGGTCGGAAACCCACGATATTGGAAACCGGCGCGCCGTCTTTGAAGATGATTAGAGTAGGAATGCTCATTATGCCATACTGGCTGGCAATCCTGGGACTGTCATCAACATTTATCTTCACAAAACCCATTTTACCATCGTATTCTTCCGCCAGTTCTTCAACCACCGGCGATACCATTAGACAGGGTCCGCACCAGGGCGCCCAGAAATCGACCAGCACCGGCGTGGCCGCTTTCAAAACAGATTCCTCAAATTGGGCTTCTTTAATCTCCACTGGTTTGCTCATAGTGTTCCTCCTCTACTTTTTCCGTAAAACTTCGCTCTACCGTCTCTTTCGCCAGACCGATGGCGTTCTTAATAGCCCTGGCTTTACTGCGGCCGTGGGCTATAATTACATTCCCGTTGACACCCAGCAGGCAGGCCCCGCCGAATTCCGTATAGTCCATCTTCTTGGCCCAGGTGGTAAGGCCGATATCACGCAGCAGGTCGCGACCCCTCAGGCGTGAAGCACTGGAAAATACGTGACCGATTTGCCTTACCGAAGTCAGGAAGTTATCGCTGAAACCTTCGATTGTTTTCAGGACGATATTCCCGGTAAAACCGTCGGTGACGATAACGTCAGTGGTCCGGTTGATTATATCATGCCCCTCAATATTTCCGACGAAGTTGATATCACCGGCCTTATTGAACAGGGCATAGGTTTCTACAACTAATCGATTCCCTTTACCATCTTCCCCGCCGTTACTTAATAATCCGACCCGGGGCGCGGTAATTTTAAGGATATTCTGGCTGTAGAGTGAACCCATCCGGGCAAACTCGAGCAGGTGCTCGGGACGGCAGTCCGAATTAGCCCCGGCATCCACCA
>DAOUER010000095.1:0-12906 GCA_034430375.1 Dehalococcoidales bacterium | reverse complement strand
CTTTCTTTTACGATTGCTATCGCTTCATCCTCTTTTAAATCAGCCAGTGCATTCGTCAGATTTACAGCCATAAATATATCCTCCTTAGATTTATTGGGAATCATCATGTGGTTATGTTGACTTTATTATATATATACAGTACCTCCCACGTATGTCCTAACAAATATTACCTGCTTGGAGTAGATAATTCAAGGAAAACTCCGTTTAATAACAGGAATCCGTAATACTTTAGCGTAAAGAGGACTACTTGTCCAGTTAATGTTTCCCGGGTATGGATATGACTGGTATCAATATAGCCTATGAGCTAATTGACGTGACGGTGGATAAATCGTAACTACCCACCAGCCGCGGGAAGACGGTTGATAAAGCAGCCGTATTATAACAGCTCCAGCGCCTCCCGGATATCCTCGGCGACCATTCTGCGTTTGGATTTCTCGATGAGGAAGTTCTTGCCGGCCGGAGTATAAGACGGGAAAACGCGGATATCCCCCAGATAGTACGCCTGCCCCCTGATTTTATAAGTGGAGCCGACCGGTATCACCTTCCGGCCCGTCTGCTTTTTCCAGATATTGTTCATCATCTTGATGGCGACGTCACCCATGAGCATAAAGGCTTTGATGTTGGGGAACAGGGCGATTTCTTGTTCCAGTAATTGAGAGCAGTTTTTCATCGTGTCATTGGAGACGGCGTACCGGGTTTTACCGCACTTTACGGCCGTGGTGATATAGACTCCTAAATCTACTATGTCCTGTATGGAATGGACATCGGCTCCGGCATCCCGGAAGGTCTGGGCGACGGTTTGCAGATAGAATGGGTAGCCGGGTGAATAGAAATAATCCGCCCTGTCATTGGGCGGGGCTTCGGTTATCATCACGATTTTCACTTTATCAGCTGCGATATCGCGGTCGGGGAGCATATAGGCATTTCTATCCATATCGGTACAGGGGAAATCAGTGCATCGTATTTTTTCGCTGATTTTCATCTACCAGGGTCCGCCTCACTGGATTTTTACACTAATAATACGATAGAAAGCTGACAGCAGTGTATCATATTCAAAAGGTAGCCGGCTTCTTCACAACGCTTTCGCGACAATCTCGGAGATATCATAGATTTCCATATCTTCGCCGTACTCATGAACGGCGTCCCGGAAATTCCAGACGCACCAGGGACAGGCAGTGACCAGCGCCGTAGCGCCGGTGGCTTTGGCCTCTTTGAGCCTCTCGTTGGCCGTCCAGAGTCCCATCTCCGGGTTGGCCTGGCTGACCCCGGCCCCGGCCCCGCAGCACCAGGCATTCTCCCGGTGGCGCTCCATCTCGACGAGTTCGAGGCCCGGTATAGCCTTCAAGACATTACGGGGCAGGTCGTACAGTCCGTCATCACCGAGGTGCCGTCCCAGGTGACAGGGGTCGTGATAGGTGACCTTCAAAGGCACTTCTCTGGTGAATTTAAGCTTTCCATCGATGATGAGCTGGTCGAGGTATTCCACCATATGCAGGACTTCGAATTTCATGTCGGTAGAGACGGTGGGGTACAGATTTTTAAAAGTGCTGTAGCCGTCCGAGCAGGAGGTCACCACCGTGCTTACCCCCAGCGAGTTGAAAGTCTCGATGCAGTGTTCGGCATACTTGGTGAATTCCCCCACGTAACCTATTTCGTAAGCCCTATCGCCGCAGCAGGACTCCTCCAGGCCCATGATGCCCACATCGGCCCCGGCTACTTTCATGATATTTATGTCACTGCGGGGGATATTCCACAACTCCGGGTCGAACGACAGCATACAACCGACATGATAAAGGACGTCTACATTTTCTACGCTGGCGTCCTTGATATCCATATCTTTAGCCCAATCGCCGCGCTCCGCCTTGGGCTTGCCGAAAACGTTGTCGTCTTTTTTCAGGCTGTCGACCATTATCATATAGGCCGGGTTGAGGTACCCCTGGGTAACCGCCTCGGCTCGAAGCGCCTGGACGACCTCGAAGATGTGCTGGTGGTGATAGACGCCGCACTGCTGTTCGCAGGAAAGACACCCGGTGCAGGCGTAAATCCTTTCCAGAACATCATCATCCAGAGTCAATGCCCCGCTGGTGACACCCCGGGCTATCAGCATTTTTCCCGACGGGTAATAGGACTCCAGCTTGTACATTTCACCGGAGGGGCAGGCGGGTGAAAATATATCGAGAATGCCCTTGCAGGTGCCGCAGTGGCTGCATCCGTAAAGCCATTCCTTTAAATCGCTGAGGGCCATAATACTCTCCTTTTGCTGGTTTCTAAATTACTATTTACCGGGTGTTCCCCACCGACCGGGATTCATGATGTTATTGGGGTCGAGCATTTCCTTGACCCGGCGGTGCAGCTTTAGCCAGTCGGGACTGACCCTTTCCTCGAGCTTCCTTACCGCCCAGACGGGTGTTTTATAGGGGATATAGCCCATTTCCAGAACTAAATCGAGTTGTTCGTCACAGAGGTCTTTTATTATCTGTACCAGCTCCGGGTCTTCCTTGTCATAGGGCAGCATCCACCGCAACCCGGCGAAATGCCCTTCGTTCATCATGCGGGTATAACAGGTACGGGCGATGTTGTACTTGTCCTGCAGTTCGCAGCCCCTTTTTACCGTTTCCAGCCAGGTGCTCATCGGGCCGTAGGTACCCACCCACATCAGGCCGCCCCCGGAACTGAGCACACCTAGCGCCTGCATCGGGAAAGCGGCGGTGGTGCTGGGCGAGGTATCGGGACCGGAATATTTATAGTCGCCGCATTTGGCCTTGACCGCTTGCTCGATAGCGTCTAACTTGGCATCCATCTCTTTCTGCGTATTGCCGGTGATTTCCGCCGTAATAACGAATTCGGGGTCGTTGGGGTCGACCGGTGGGGCCGGGTAAATGGGCGCTTTTAAGTGGGCGTAAGCGGCTTCTCCGGCCTTGTTCAACTGGAACGATGTACCGATAAGGTCGTCGGGTATGCGGGTACGGATAATCGCCTGGAGAATGGCGTAGGCGCCTTCAATGTCCATTGGCATCAGGGTAACGGCGGTATTGAAAGGGTGTTTCGGCCAGAGGTTTACGGCCATCTTGGTAACGATGCCGGTGGTGCCCTGCCATCCCAGGAAAAGGCCGTCCAGCTCCGGGAAGGGGGCTATTGCCTGCCAGGTCTTACTGGCGGCGCCGGAGCCGATTTTTACCACCTCACCGGTGGCCAGCAGGGCTTCCAGTCCGCACACCCAGGCCGACGCCGCGCCGTAGCGGAAGGAAAGGTTGTCCAGTCCCTGGACGATAGCGTTGGAGGCGACGCCGGTGGACGGTGGTGAGAAAGCGTAGGTGTATCTCAGGTCGGGGTGGTACTTCTCCAGGTAGCCTTTAAGCTGGCCGAACGTTACCCCGGGCTCTACCAGGGCGTACATGTCGACGTCATTGACCTCGATGATGTGGTTCATCCTTTTCAGGTCGATGACGATGCCGCCTTCCAGGGGAATCGTCAGACCGCCGACATTACCGCCGGCAATATAGGGGGTAACCGGCACCTTTTCCTTGTTGGCCAGGGCGACTACTTCGCGGAGTTCTTCAAGGTTCTGCGGCAGGACTACCACGTCTGGCCAGTTCGACTCCGCCGGAGTCAGGTCGTAGGAATAAATATACAGGTCGGCCTGATTGGTAGAGACGAACTCGCTGCCCACCATTTTTTCCAGCTCGGTAACCACAGTGTTTTTTACCGCTTCAATCATCTTACCAGCCTCCTTCTTGCAGTGATTTTAAATAATATTATTGATGGACTAAATTCATCACTTCTCCGGCAAGATTTGCCCCGGACTCTTCGGGGGTTTCACCGGTGACCATCGTGCATTCTGTATGCTTTTCCGGAATGAACATCCTGAGTTGGTCGATGCGCTTATCGGCATTCTGCCCTATGCCAAAATCCTCGGCTTTCCAGGTGGTAAAGGGTTGTTTCCGGGCGGCGATGAGCCCCTTGACTGTGGCCGCACGCATTTCGCCGATTTCATGGCTGACCGTTACCAGGCAGGGCAGCGGCGCTTCGACTACCTTATAGCCGTTGGCGGTTACCTGTTCAGTTTTCACTCTATTGTCATTAACCTCGATTTTACGGGCAACGGTTACCGCCGGTATTCCCAGCCGTCCGGCGATAGCCAGGCCGACCTGTCCGGCATTGGTATCCGCCGCCATCCTGCCCGTGAGAATGAGGTCGTATTCCCCGATTTTTTCTATAGCCCTGGCCAGAATGTCGGCGGCGGTATAACTGTCGATATTTTTAAATAATTCATCTTCGAGGAGTACCAGTTCGTCGGCACCCACGGCCAGGCTCTTTTTAATGACCGCCTTGGGCACTTCCACGCCCATGCTTATCACGGTTATTTTACTTGACTGTGCCTCTTTAATCCTCAATGCAGCTTCAAGGCAGTTTTCATCGTAAGGATTCAGCACCGGCGGTACTCCCGGCCCCGGTATGGCGTACTGTCCTGCCGGGTCCAGCTTAAAAGTGGAGGTTGGCGCTTCGGGGTCGGTGACTACCTTGATGCAGGTGATGATATTCAGCATGCCGGTCCTTTCATGACTAAAGGTGAACGTATGTCGATACTGAATTCTGCAAGTTTTGGGCACATCTTACACCTAAAGCGTATACTGGTCAAATCCGGGAGAAGGGGCTTTCAGGTATCCGGTTAGTCAAGGTTTCTGAGCTTCGGCAACACGAAGAAAGCCACTACCGTTCCGGCAATAAGGATAATAGCCAGGCCGCCCACCGACCACTCCACGCCGATGCCTTCGGCCATGGCCGCCGCGAAGAAAGTGCCCAGGCTGGACAGTCCGAACTCAACGCCGTAGAAGCTCATCACCCGGGCGCGGTACTCGCTCCTGGTGTAGTACTGCAGTATAGCCACCGGCAGCGTCATGCGTCCTGCCTGCCCCAGTCCGACGACGACCATCATCGCCAGCGATAACGACCACGATGTGGAAAAGGAGAAAAATACCAGGGCGATTCCCAGTATCAGGCCGCTGAGGAGCATCAGTAAGCCGCGTTTTTTATTAGTGGGCAGCGATGCGATAATGAGACCACCGATTATCGCCCCGCCGGCAGAAACTCCCTGTAAAATCCCCAGGTCGGTGGCACTGACCTTGAGGATGTCTTCGGTGAAAATCGGCATCAGCTGGCGGTAGGGCATGGAAAAAAGCGTTATGGCCAGGACGACCATCAGCACCAGGAAAATATGCTTTTCCTTGGTGATATAATGCCATACCTCTTTGATATCATGTATTATGGGCTTGTTGCTGGGTACCGGTTTACTGGCCGCCGGGACGAATGTCATGAAGAGCACCGCCAATATATATATTCCCGCCATCACTTCGAACACTATCTCGAATCCTAGATGATCGATAATGGCGCCGGCTATCACCGGTGCCGCCAGGCGGAGGGTGTTCTGGCCTACCTGGGCGAGGGCGACGGCATTGGTGATGAGTTTCTCACCGACAACCTCGACGATGATAGCGTCGGTGGAAGGGCCTTTGAAGGTTGTGGTGATGCCATCGACGAAAGAGACGGCGATAAGGACCCACCAGGAGCCGGCGTTTTCCACGCTCAAATAACCCGAGGTCAAACTGAAAAATACCGCCAGGACGATGAGTACATCCACAGCTCCGGCAATCTGGATGACGTACTTTTTCTGCGACCGGTCGGCGATAGCCCCGGCCAGCAGCGCCACCACCATCAGCGGTATGGCCCGTGCCAGGACCAGTCCACCGAGAATAAGGGGCGATTCCGTCAGGCGGTAAATGAGCAGACCCATGCTTATCTGCCGGATATTGACCGCTGCCGAATCGCATAATCGACTGGTAAAGAACATCCGGAAGGAGGCGATTCTCAATGATTCTAATGCTTTTATCTTCGGGAACAGGGGCATGCTATGCTTTCTATCGCGAAAAGGTTAAACCGTAGTATTATCTATCAGCGGCGGTTTTCTCTAGTCCTTATAATCGTCGGTGTGCATTCCCCAGCTTTTAAATATCGTTTTATAGAAATCAGGCTGGGGGAAGTTGGGTCTCATCATCATGCTCTCGTGGGCAAACATGGATTCGCTTTCGTACTTCTTATAGTCGGTGGTTGACGCCATGCCATCACCTCCGGTTTTATAGGTGGTCTGCCAATTATTATGAACGATTCGGCGCCGCTATGCAAAAACGTGCCGGGGCGGTTTTACAAGGTGGAAGAATTATGTATTTCTATAGGAGAATTTGATTCCCGTTAATCCTCAATCATCATTGGTAAAGCCAGCGGCCCCCGGGGTATTACCCCCACCCTGGAATCAGCACCCAGCCTTTTATACGCTATCTCAAGCCCTTCCTCAACGGAATGAATGGGTGTAATCATCATAGGACTTATTTCATCATCGGTCAGATTCGAAAAAAGGAATATCTCGTGATCTTGCTGGGCGCGACCCAGTAATTGATTTTGCCAGCTGACGCCTTCTGCATAGGAGCTGGAACGACTCAACTTAGCCAGTACGTCCTCCGGCGACTTGGAGGATGTATGTAGTATCCGGAATTCCTCGGGTCCGATTCCCTGGTCGCAGGCAGCGGCCATGATAATGATACCACCCTTCCGGGTTATTTGTGCCGCTGTGTCTATTCCTTTACACGTTTGGTAAAAATCGAGGTCCAAAGGTGCTCCCCCGTTGGTGGTTAGCGTGATATCGTATGCGCTGGTTATTGGTATTTGGGCATTTTTACTGGCTATCTGACACCCTGTTTCGTGTGCAATTACCGGGTCGCCGGAAAATACATGAGTAATCTCACCTTCGGAATTGAGAGTCACATTAACGATAAAATCGAGGCGGGCCATCCTGGCCTGTTCAACCATGTCTTCATGTACCGGATTATTCTTCAAGATGCCCGCTCGAGAACAGGGGTTATCCAACATCCGGTAACTGTGATTGTTCCTGATTGATCTGGCGCTGCTCACCGCGGGAGCTATACTTTTACGACCGCCGGAAAAACCGGCGAAAAAATGGGGTTCTATAAATCCGGTGCTGATACGAAAATCAGCCTCGGCAACCTTTTTATTTATTTCTACGGGAACACCTCGTGACGTTTCGCCTATGTTTATCGTTTCAGAGGGGTCATGGTTAAATACTTTGAATCTATCGATGATGTCCTTACCCAATTTTTTTACCAGTTGCTCGTGATTCAGTGGCGGGTGCAGGCCGAGCCCGATAATTACTGTAATGTTCTCCGGGGGTAATATCGCCGTAAGCATTTCGAGTATTACCGGTACAATTATATCGTCAGGACAGGGCCGGGTATTATCGGTGGTTATGATAACAACCTTATCATCGTCGTTAAGAAGACTCCTCAGCCCCTGGCAGCCCAGGGGATTTTCTAAGGAATTCCGGATTGCTTCTTCCGGGTGTTTCAAGCCGGCAATAAATTTTGCGGTAAGGATACTCTCGGCATTCAGCCCGGGTATATCGACTTCTAGCAGAGAGTCTCCGTATGGTAGTGGTACTTTAGCCATATCATTAATTATCTCTATCAACCGAAATCGTATAAACGCTTCGGATGTCTATCTAATTCTAGTCTATTATTGAGACACACACCAGCAGAGTCTATAAATTAAGCTTCGTCTAGAGATATTGAACTTATCCAATAATTGGCAAAAGATTCTATTATATAGTACATCGCCGTGGCGCCACCGTCCTGTACACCAACACTTTTCTCCTTAAACCACTGGGCTCTGCCGAATTTGGCTGTCATATTCACCGTCGCCTTCATACCGTCCTCAGCAGCTTTGACAGCAGCTTCAATGGTGGTCTTCTCATCAGTTCCTTCGGACATTTCTTTCTTAAATGTCTCTACTGCCGGGAAAAGTGCGTCTATTACCGTTTTATCTCCAATCTTAGCCTTCCCACGCTTCATGATATTCTCAATGGCACCTTCACCTATCAGGGCAAGTTTTTTCGTCTCCAGCCGGGTTTTCCCCATCACCGCCCGTCCGCCGCCTATAAAGGCAGAGGAAAGAATCGTTCCGAAGGTTGAGGGGCTTGCTTGATTGATGTGCATGCCACATTGAGCCAGTAATTTCCCGATATCTGTTTCGCTTGTATTTTGCAGGTATTCGGACATGGCTTTGCTGCCCAGTTCAATCGTAACACCAAGGTCACCGTCTCCCAGCTTAGCGTCAAGCTGACGTAGTTCTTCGGAGTGTGATTTTAGGTCAGCAGCAACCTGGTATAAAATAGTAATCATGCGCGCAGTATCAAGGCTCTTCTCGCTCATAGTGTTCTCCACTGGGGTAAGAAAGGTGAGAATGCCGGGGCATTGAGAAGAGTTTTAAACTCCTCATTAAGCCGAAGTAAAGTCACCGATGCACCCGCCATCTCCATCGATGTAGCGTATTCGCCGATATAATTACGGTATACTTTTATTCCGTGGACACTGAGGATATGATGAACTCTATTATAAATGATATAAAGTTCTTCGGGAGGTGTAGCGCCCAGGCCATTAACCAAAACCGCTACTTCGGCACCAGAATCTATTGGGATATCATTCATTACTTTTTCCACGATTATTTCTGTGATTCTATCGGCTGGTAACAGTTTGGAACGCTCGATACCAGGTTCACCATGAATGCCCATGCCGAGTTCCATCTCATCCTCTTCGATAGTAAAGGTTGGTTTACCGGCCGCCGGGATTGTACAGGGGGTGAGTGCCACGCCCATGGTACAGGTGTTTTCTATCACGCTGTCGGTAATGGCCTTGACTTCTTCCAAACTCGCCATGGTATCTGCCTTGGCACCCGCAATTTTATACGCGAAAAAGATACCAGCCACTCCACGCCGTCGTTCCATCTCCGTGCGTGGAGCTGAGGCGACATCATCCTTAACAATACTTATCTGCGCCTTTATATCCTCCATCTCAGCCATCTCTGCCGCCATTTCAAAATTCATGATATCACCCTGGTAATTACCAAAAAGATATAATACTCCAGAGCCGCTATTCACTTCCCGGGTGGCTGCCAGCATATCGGTGGCACTCGGTGAGGAAAACACATTGCCGACAGAAACACCGTCAACTAACCCTGGCCCCACGTAACCAAGAAATACGGGTATGTGCCCCGAACCCCCTCCTGTACAGATAGCAACCTTGCCTGGGACAGGCGCATCAGCACGCACAAGAGCCCGTTCACTATCCTTCGCCATGCGTAAATGGTAGGGATGTGCCTTCAGTATCCCGGAAATGGTTTCCTCAACTACTTGATATGGGTCATTGATTAGCTTTTTCATTGTCTTACCCTTTCCCTATTTAGCAATAAAGTAATGAAACATAATAACCAAAATTCGTATAATGCCAAATTCTACATTCGTTTATATTCTTCGCGGAATTCGATGACCATACCCCCAGGGCTGGTATCAAAATAGCACCAGCGACAGCCTTGGAATATAGCGGCCACCAGCATCGGGTGTCCTTGCTGCTGGAATTTGGTCACCATCTCGTCGTAGTTGGAGACGCCGTAAGCAATGTGATGGATTCCTTCGCCCTTCTCTTTAATAAACTTGGACCAGATCGATTTATCGTCTAGCGGCTGTAGTAGCTCAATAGTATGCGTTCCAAACTTGATGAAAACAAGTCGAACCTTGAAAGGTACCCCGGATATAAGCTCTTCCGGCTTTGCTTCGTAATCGGCAACCTCTGGCGTACCGATGTCCCAAATTGAAGAAAGAAATCCGGCGGTCTTTTCGGCGTCTTTTACGGCTACCCCCAAGTGACTGATATTTGTCAGCGGCACATTCCCATTTCCTAATTTCATTTTTCTCCTTTCTTTCGTAAATAGTTTCGTTTTCTTTTATGCAAAAAATGACTGACCTTTTTCTATAATAAGATTTCGCTTATCTGGAACTTGCGGCCATAGTCTGTAAACGTCGGGATCCAATTTGCGGGATTTGCCCGATAAATCGAGACTGTTTAAGTTGTATTAAATAGGTAGTTTATTGAAGATAGAATTGCTAGGACCCACCACCTGAGGGGACTCGAACTGCTAGTCGCGGCTTCTTTGTATGAGCAGTTGCTGCAATGCTGGCAGAAGTTGTTTTTTCTCAAACAGAAGTTCGGGCTTCTTGATTGGCTGGCCAGCTAGAATTCGAACCCAGCGCGTCTCACGGCCACTAGAATGAGTACTGCATTACATTTTCACAAATGGATTTTGGGGTTGAAATCCTTTAAATAATTCAGAAAGCAATACTCTATATTGGGTTTTATAACATACCCCGAAGTCATCGAACGGGTTTATAACAAATACAATGATATTGCTATAATGCTTAAGATTTATCCTTCTTTCTATTGCCTCTTTTGCGATTGATAATTTAGCTCTGTTAATTATTATGATACCAAGCTTATCATTTGGTAATTGCTTCTTTGCTTCTCGGATAATATTCTTGAAAGACTCTGCTGTTCTCCTTGTCAGGTTTGTCGATACAAAACTTATCTCGCCTCCAGAGCTATTAATCGGATCCCCGATTAAAAAAGGTTTGCCAATTCTGACCTGGAAACTAATGGTTCTAGCTCTCTCCATCATTGGGAATGGGCTTGGTTTGCTTTGTGAGATAACCAAGTACTCAATGCTGTTCCCGACCTGCTGCATGGCCAATTCCCGTAAGTCCTGAGTCTCGCTATACCATAGGTTTACTTTTTGCGCTAACTCGTCTAGGTCTGCTAATGAGGGGCTTCTCTGGAAATTTATCTCTAGGCGAAGCTTCGCATCGGACAACTGCCGTTGAAGGGTCTTCGGTAACTTGCCTTCCACATAAGCGCGTTGTTCATCAAACTTCAGTTCGGCTCTATTCTGTCCAGTTCTAACCTGCTTGCATTCGCAGAATAGTTCAATATCGTTTTTGGTCAATCGGAAATCGGGTTTTTTCTCCCCTTCGCCGACAAAGACTTCCGGTTCATATTGAAAAGAATAACCATTCTTGTGGAAATTATTCAAACATTTTAATTCAAAAAAGGTATCATTAAACTGAGTGGGATTTGTTATATTGGTCTTTACTTTACTTATAAATTCTTTATCACCTCTAAAATTATATAGAAAACATATTATTGGGAGTATATTCTCCAGAAACTTTTCGGTTTGCCCGTGTCTTATCATTGCTACCAGTTTCTCATCTATTGGTGTCATGCCAGCACTGATTTCGAAAGTTGACTCAGGGAAAAACTCTTTTCCGAATTGTATGAGATTGATAAGTTCATCTTCGCTAGTAACTGGTAATGTATAGCTCAACCTTACTAGCTCTTGGTAGAATGTTGAACAGTCACCTACGATAAGCAGATTGAGATTTCTTGAAAATGACGGGATACTACTATTCAATTTACTTGTCCTCTTCTTTACCGTCTTGTCCGCTCTTCTTTACTTAAGATTCTACCTGTTGGGGCTGAGCTTAACAACTGCTGTAGAGCTGGAATAAGCCCCTTCTCCTCAAAGAAAAGTTCGGAATGCTTCCAATGTGGGCTAGTGGATTGGATTCGAACTTCACTAGACCAAAGCAAAGGTCTTAGAGAAGATTTTGGTTCTACCTATTGACATGCACGGTCTACTTGAAAAATCCGTCAAAGCTAAAAACGATGGAATCGGCCTCAAAAAGGGCCGATTTTTTATTGGCCTCGCAGGGGTGTCACCCTGACATTCCTGCAGATTGTCACCCTTATCTTTTAAGGAGGTCGGAATGAAAACCAGCGTTTTAGAACTGGGAAACCTTGTCCAGGGATTCAAGCTATCCTGCCAGACAGAGGGTAAAAGCCCCAAGACCATCGAATGGTATCTTGCCTTCATCGGCAGGTTTATCGGGTTCCTGAAAAGTAATGAAATGCCTACCAGCCTGGAAATGATCCAGAGAGCCCACATCCGGGCATTTATCCAATACCTCCAGACGGAAGCGAAAACGCCGTATCGGGGTAAGCCTCTATCTACAGCTACAGTTCAGGGATATGTCCGTTCTCTCAAGGCATTCTTTGCCTGGGTGGTACGGGAGGAATATCTTGAGGTTAATCCGATGTCCAAGATCCCGGTTCCCCGGGGCACGATTAAGGTTCTAGATACCTTCAGCCGAGAACAGATAACCGGCATGCTGGAAGTCTGCCAGAGAAATGGCGATATCGGCTACCGGAATATGATGATAATCCTCTTGTTTCTCGATACCGGCCTCAGGGCATCGGAGTTGACAAGTATAAGCCTGGATGATATCAACCTTGAAGATGGCCTGATCAAGATACGGCGGGCCAAGGGGAACAAGGAAAGACAGGTGCCGATCGGGTCCCTGGTGCAGAAATCCTTGTGGAAGTATATCAACCGTTATCGACCTAAACCGATAACTCCTGAAGTTCGTCAACTCTTTCTCGGTGATTGTGGAATACCATTGAGTATGAGTGGGCTCCAGCAAATGGTCAGGCGCTATGGGCAATACGCTGGTATCGGCGGCGTGAGGTGCTCATGCCACACCTTCCGACATACCTTTGCTAAGAACTACATCCTCAACGGAGGAGATATTTTCAGCCTACAAAAAATACTCGGGCATTCCAGCCTTGCTTCGGTACGAACCTACCTGAATCTGTTTGCGGCGGATATCAAGCGACAGCACCAGCACTTTTCTCCAGTGAATAACTTTATTAAGGATGGTAATATGAACACGCTGATACGCCGGGTGGGGCATTAACCGGAAAGCATCTCCATGAGCCTGATCCTAGGGATGATGATCCTGCTACCTATCTTGATATGAGGGTGACGTGCCCCCCTTAGACGATACCAGATATAATCTCATAAAAGGGGGAACAGATGGCCAAAAAGGGATACACACCGGAACAGATCATCAACAAACTCCGCGAGGCTGAATTACAGTTACAGCAGGGAAATACCATC
>DAOUER010000094.1:0-25071 GCA_034430375.1 Dehalococcoidales bacterium | reverse complement strand
AAGTATTTTGTTGGATAACAATAGCTTATTTTGTGCACCAAAGCCGATTATGAATAAGGCTTACTCTAAATGAGATTGAAATAGTTGTATCGATTTTCACTTGGGCTCCACTTGAAATTTGAATTTTATTAGACCAGCTCAAAGGTCGTCTTAAAAGTTTCACCTCTTTACGGAATAGACTCCCCACGCCTTGACATTCTTCTAGCTAGGCACTACACTAATGGCAGAGGTGGGCAATGGCATTTGTAAGAGGTAAGCAACAGGGAAACAGGACCTATTACTATCTCGTGGAAAACCACCGGGACGGCAAGAAAGTGAAGCAAAAAGTCATCAAGTATCTCGGTACCGAAATGCCAACAAAAGAGCAGCTAGAGGACATGCGGAGAAAAAGATGAGAGCAGCATTATATATTAGAGTCAGCACCGATAAACAGGCAGAGAAATATGGTATCCCCAGCCAGTTTGAGGCATTGAGGAAAAAGTGTCTGGAAAGGGGCTGTAATCCTGTACTTGATGGAGATAAGGACGCCTTCATTGACGATGGCTACAGCGGGGCTGAACTCGACAGACCAGCTTTGAATCGTTTACGCCAAGCAGTCAGGGAAGGCAGAGTGGATGTGGTTCTGTCCTACGACCCAGACAGGCTTTCCCGAAAGCTCTACCACCAGATGATTCTGGCCGAAGAGTTTGAGAAGCAGGGAATCAAGCTGGAGTTTGTTACACAGGACATGGGTAACTCTCCTGAGGATAGGATGTTCTTCAATATGAGGGGGCTGGTAGCTGAATACGAGCGGGAAAAGATAAGAGAGCGTACCGTTAGAGGCAGTCGAGAGAAGGCCAGGCAGGGCAAGGTGGTCAGCGGAGGAGCGACCCCCTTCGGCTTCTGCTACAACAAGGAAAAAGCCACCTTGGAAGAAAACTCCGAGAAGGCTCAGACGATAAGATTAATTTTTTACACCTTTGCCAACGAGAGCTTGTCGCTTCAAGGCCTGGCCAAAAGGCTTAACCGGCTGCACATACCAACTCCCAGGGGCGGAGATAGATGGCGAGCCAGTACCCTCGGGGTCATGCTCAGGAATGAAGCTTATATCGGCAAGCTGCACCAGTTCAGGAAATACCATGTTGAGCCAAGGATGAGGCGTCAGCCATCGACGAGAATCAAAAAGACGTCGCTCGTCCTGCGTCCCGAAGAGGAATGGATAACAGTGAATGTGCCCTCGCTGGTACCGGTGGAATTATTTGAGGCCGTGCAGAGAAAGCTCGATACGAATGCGTCACTTTCCAGGAGGAATACTAAAAGAGAGTATCTTCTATCCGGACTTTTATATTGCTCCCAATGCAGTGGTAGGATAGGAGGGCATGCCATTCATGGTGTCCCTTACTATCGCTGCTATCGCAAAGACAATCCCGATAAAGTCCCCTTCAATACAGATGGTAGGCTTCAGCCTTGCTTGTGTCCTGAGGTTAAGGCTGAGGCAATAGAACCGGTAGTTTGGGACACAATTTGCCAGCTTATCAAGGACCCGGACTTTCTCATCCAGGAGCTTCATAAGCGTAATACTGACAATTCACAGACGAAGGAAATCCTGGAGCGGGAACTGCAACTCTGCAGGACTAGGTTAAAGGCTATACCGGATGAGCAGAGACGGTTGGTGGAAGGCTATCGCAAAGGTCTATATGCCGATTTCATGATGCGTGAAGATATGGAGCGAATCCAGAAAGAGCAAGGTGAGTTGGAGAAGCGGAAGAATGAACTGGAAAGGCAGCTTGCCCAAAGGCAATTGACGCAAGGCCAGGAGGTACGGATTAGAAGCCTGACTGAGAAAATTAGCACAGGATTAGACAACCTTGACTTCGCTGGCAAGCAAGAACTGATGAGGCTATTAATTGAAAAGGTACTTTACGATGGGCAAGGTGTTGAGATTCAAACCATCATTCCTCTTGGTGAACAATTGCATCCAATCCACCGAGGGGGACAAAGGGGGTGGATTGTATGATTATCCCGGTCGGGGGAAAAAGAAGAGGGGGCCGAAACCCCCTCCGAGTTAACCTTTCTTATGCGGCTAATTTAACCGTATTTCTCCCAGAAGATGATTTTACTGTTATCTTTCCTGGGCCGGGGCTTGGGGTCCTCATCGGGATAGCCCAGGGGCAGTATATCATGCACGAATATCTCATCCGGTAAATTCATCACCTTGTGGACTTCCTTTGGAGTAATCGCCCCCACCCAACAAGTGCCCAGTCCCTGGTTAACCGCTTCGAGGGTCATATAGGCGATAGCAATCATGATCTGCTCCCCGGCTTTTACCGTCATTACCGCTTCACCCAGACGGTATGGTGCGAACGCATCGCTCCCTAAAACCACATTATCCAGGATGTCATCGGTCCAGTCCATCACCCCCAGGTCTCTGAGTTGCGCCAGTGCCGCCCGGTGCTGCTTTCTAGACAGGTCATTTATCGCCCCGCAGCAGACGATTACCACCGGAGCGGAGATATGGGGCTGTCCGCCAGCGGCCTGGGCTATCTCTGCTATTTTAGCTTTATCCTGGATTACGATGAAGCGCCACGGCTGGGTGTTTCCCCAGGACGGCGCCCGCCGGCCGGCTTCCAGTACCTTTTCAATCTTTTCTTTTTCTACAGGTGTGGATTTCCAACTTCTGATACTACACCTTTTTAATATTGCATCCGACAGTTCCATTTATGTTCTCCTACTTGGCCTAATCTTACCAGTTATTCTGACTATATGGCCGGTATATAGTAGGGATACTTTAATTGATTGGGTTATCCTTGTCAAATTATAAACAATTGATAACTTCCTGCGCCCAGGCGGCGGCACGTTCCAATTCTCCCTCTTTCAAGGGACCCTCCGTGCCGGCAACATAGAAGGGTTCCGGGTCTTTAACCAGGGCGCCGCCTTTCTTTCGTAAGTTTTTGGCGATTCTACCCGCGGCGTAACCGAAAATCCCGACCCATTTGGTTGATATCCTGGTATCGAACGCAGCTATCTTCAAATCACTAATATAAGATTCCGGTATAGTTTTCAGTAAATTCTGCATGGCAGCGGTCGGTCTGCCTGCCTGCGTTGGCGCACCGATAATAAGCAAATCAATACCTTCCAGTTGGGACGGATTCGTATCCCTGGCGTGAATCACCTGAACATCATTGGTGATAGCCCCGGCGATAGCCCGGGCTATCTGTTCCGTATTCCCGTAAACCGAATCATAAATAACCAGTATTTTCATGGCCTGCCTCCGTTGGCTGGTAGTATGTTTCCGTAACTATTTTACACCAATTCTTGACGTGATGGTGCTGTTTTACTATTATCAAGTAAGTTATTTCTTTTTTAGGAGGTTTCCCATGGCAGTTAAAGTCCCGGAAGGCTGGTATGATATCACCGTCCCCCTAAAACAGGGGATACCCTATTTCCCCATGGACCCGGTTCCTCCCAAGATTTACCGTCTTCATGATCGCGAGTTGGGTGCCAAGGTCACCATGTCCATGCTGGAGATTATTTCCCACACTGGCACCCATATTGATGCTCCGCTTCACTTCATCCGCGACGGCTCCACCATCTCCGATATGCCCCTGGATGCTACCATCGGGCCAGCACGGGTTATTGAGATAAAAGACAAGGTCAAAGTTACGAAAGAGGAACTGGAAAAACACGATATCAAGAAAGGCGAGAGGATACTGTGCAAAACCATTAATTCTCCCATGGCTTACGAAGCCGTAAAATTCGTTGAGGACTATGTCTATCTGGACGTTCCCGCCGCCGAATATCTGGTAGAAAAAGGAATCATTCTTTTCGGGCTGGACAACATTACCATCGGCACTCTCAAGGTAGAACATAACATCGAGAAGACACACGAGACCTTGCTTAATGCCGGTATATATATTTTGGAAGACTGTGCTCTGGCGGGGGTGCCCCCCGGCGAATACGAATTGCTCTGCCTCCCGCTCCTGATGTACAAGGGAGATGCCGGACCCAGTCGTGCCATACTCCGGCCCCTGAAATAAATATAGACATTCCAGATGCCGGTTTTATAGTGTATCTGCCTGGATAGGGGTATACTCCCGAATCTTATAAATTTTGATATAATTAACGCGTTCTTAATATTTACGTGTTATAATGATAATAGACTTACTAAAATATAGGGGTAACCCCTAACCAAGGTACTGGCTGGCGATATTTCAGGTTAATCCTGAGCATGATACAATATTAGGTAGAACCGGGGACACACTGATACCATCCATTATCGTTAGAGTAAGCAGGATGGTATTTTTTTGTGACTTTTTTTTGATTGTTTTATCCGGTACTGAGATGTGGTTGTATCGCGTTCCGCGTATGATTTAGGGGCAATTTTTCCGCCTTATTATACCGAGCGCATTAAGGAGTCGTAATGACAAATATATCCAGGAAGCAGATGAACGTTCGGGGGCATGATGTCCGTTATTATACCGGGGGACAGGGCGACCCGCTGATAGTGATTCACGGCGGCGGAGGAGATGCTAGTACCTGGTTGCAGAACATCGAAGAATTATCCGCCAATTATACGGTCTATGCTCCGGACCTGCCCGGCTACGGCGGCAGTCAGGCGCTGGACGGTAATTATTACATACCGGAACTCACGGAATTCATCGACGATTTTTCCGATAACCTGGGACTGGAAGAGTTCTACCTGGTGGGACATTCCCTGGGTGGGGGTGTGGCGTTGAATTACGCTCTGCAGTTCCCGGATCGGATCAGGAAACTGGTGCTGGTCAGCAGTCTTTGTCTGGGAAAAGAGATAGCTTTCTGGGTAAGAATCCTTTCACTGCCGGTACTACTCAGCACTGTCGGGGCTATAACAATGGCGGCTTTCCAGGGCATTAAATGGATAGTTAAGAAGCTGCTGAAAAGTGTTGAACTAGTCATACCGTTTTCACCGGCCAGTATCATCATCGGTAGCAGTGTTACAACTTTCAAGGAACAAACGCTGGTGCTGGCTAGCCGTTTTTCCGAAGTCGTCGCCCCGACGCTTCTCGTCTGGGGAGCCAGGGACGGCATCGTCCCGGTACGGCAGGCCTATGTAGCCGCCGGGGCTATTCCCGATTGCCAGCTGAAAATCTTTGAAAAACGCGGACATAACGTCCACCGGGACGAAATCAGCGAGTTTTCTCAGGTCGTCAGGGGATTTCTGGACTAAGATCCTTCCCCGTTGTCATAGGACAACTGATATTCCCGGAATTCCCTGACGATATCGTTGTGTCTTACCAGGACCTTGCCTATTCCGTATTGCTTACTGAGGCGCAGTGGCACGCAGCAGCAGGAACAGCAGTTGCAGATAGCGTAAAAGTCACCGCGGCACTTGATAATGGTATGGATTAGACCGCGTTCGTGACTATCTCGGAGTATCTGCCCGGCTTCTTCACAGGTTATTTCCCGCGATTCACCCGGCATGGCTTCCATTAAAATGTGTTGCGTCGGTCCCAGGAGTATCTCGTTGTCGGTGGGATTATCGCAGTTTCTAAACACTTTTCGGCAGTCGCAGGGTCCTGCCGCTAAACCCCCGGCAATCTCAACAAGTTCCTGAGCTTCCTCCGGCCGGAGCAGAAACGCCCGGTGCATATTATCAGCGTAAGCATCCATCACCCGCCTTACCAGCCGTCCGATTAAAGGAATCCTGGTCCAGGCCGCGAAGAACATATAAAATCGTAGGGTGAGTGTCCGGTTTTTACTATAGAGTTTAAGGGTATGGTGCATAATCTGTCCTTAAAAGTGTGGCTTACAGAGTATTTCTTTTACCCTGGTATCGAAGAAGCGATGCACATAATTAGGCTGTAATACCACGGCTGTATCAGCGCCGCGTCCGGTACCACCGAGTGCTATCACGTCCTCGTCGACACGTACCAGTCCGGCGTCGGCGGCCATGGCGGCTGTTTCCAGGACCACTTTCATCCCCTGCCCGAACGTCCGCAGTGTCATGGCGATAACATCACCCATGGCCAGGCCAGGAGCCGGCGGTCCGTCGCCGCGACTTAGGGCACGGTGGACACCGCCGAAAGCGTGGGTGGTGGTGAGAATAATGCCGCCCTTGCTTTCGATGATTTCCCGGTTTTCAGCGGTAAGTTCCTGGGTGTTCGGCTCGTGGAAGCCATCGGTATGGGTGACTATAATCACCTTGCAGCCTGTAAAAACATCGACGGCTATAACGGCCGTGCCGCCGACGGTAGAAGCCACCACGATAGTCTTAATACCCAGTTCATCGGCCCGCTGTTTGGCAATTGCCAGTGTCTTATTGGTGTTTTCCTCGCCGCCGGGCTTATCGAAATAGGTTGCTTTCAGTTCCATAGTTCTCCTTCTAATAAATCTATTATCTTATGCCCTTACCACGTAGTTCTTCAGAATGCCGATGCCCTCTATCTCCACCTCTACTATATCGTCCGGCTGCATGGGGCCGACGCCGGCGGTGGTGCCGGTAGCGATGACATCGCCGGGGAGCAGGGTCATTACCTGGGAAATGAAGCTGACCAGTTTTTCAACCGGGAAAACGAGGTCGGTGGTGCTGGTATACTGCTTTCTCTTACCGTTAAGCCGGGTTTCCAGTATCAGGTTGCCGTGATTTAATTCCGTCTCGATACAGGGTCCGATAGGGCAGAAGGTATCGAATCCCTTACCGCGTGTCCATTGCTTGTCCCGGGCCTGGAGGTCACGAGCGGTAACATCATTGATACAGGTATAGCCGAAAATATAGAGGTGAGAATCTTCCGGAGAGACGTAGCGGGTACGACGTCCGATAACAACTCCCAACTCACCTTCGTAGTCCACTCGCTGTGACGAAAGGGGGTAGACGATATCGGCCTCTGGCCCGATGACCGAAGTGGACGGCTTGATGAAAATAAGCGGTTCCTCCGGGATACGGGAGCTCATCTCTTCGCCGTGGGAACGGTAATTCACGCCCAGAGCCACCACTTTTGAGGGTTTGCAGGGAGCCAGTAATCTCACGTTGTCTACCTTATAGGAAAGACCGGTTCTGGCTATCCGGCGGTAGGGAGTCCCGCTCAGCGCATGGATATCCTCTCCCTCCAGTATCCCGTACCGGGTTTTATTATCAGCATTGAAACGTACGATTTTCATAGTTTGAGTTTATCATCGGGTTATGACGTATTTCAACCATGACTCAATTTTACAAGGATAATTGATAGGAATCACTCCTGTATGATATAGTTTATAAATGAAAATCAGCGTGGATTTTATTCCCGGGGGAGGCGTAACATCGCCCCGGGGATTTCTGGCCGGCGCGATAAGCGCCGGTATCAAATACGTCAACCCGGGTCGCCTAGACCTGGGGATACTTTTTTCAGATTCGCTTTGTAACGCCGCGGCCGTTTTCACCCGTAATAAAGTACAAGCGGCTCCGGTAATTCTCTGCCGGGAGAAACTGATAAAGAATACGGCTACCGCCGTGGTGATGAACAGCGGTCATGCCAATGCCTGCACCGGTGAAAAGGGTATGGCTGATGCTGTTAAGATGGCCGAAATGGCGGCGCGGCGTCTCGGGATAGAACCTGGAGAAATGCTCGTTACCAGTACGGGGGTTATTGGTACCTATCTGCCCATGGAACGCATCGCTGAAGGCATCGAGAAAATAGTCCTTTCTACCAACGGCGGCCACGACCTGGCCCAGGCAATCATGACCACCGATACGGTGCCTAAAGAGGCGGCGGTGAAGGCCGGTGACTTCATCATCGGGGGGATGGCCAAGGGTTCGGGGATGATACATCCCGACCTGGCGACCATGCTGTGTTTTCTTACTACTGACGCTGATGTTAGCGCCGATTTCCTCGATAAAGTGTTGCGGGAAACGGTGGAGAACACGTTTAACATGCTCTCCATTGACGGCGATAACAGCACCAATGATACCGTGCTGATAATGGCCAACGGAAAAGCCGGTGGGGAAAAGATTGATTCCGGGAGTCCGCAGGCCGCATTATTCCGGCAGGCGTTAAGTGATGTATGTATATATTTAACACGGGAAATCGCCCGTGACGGCGAAGGGGCAACCCGGCTCATCGAGGTGAAAGTAAGCGGCGCGGCGAACACTGCCGAGGCGCGGCAGGCTGCCCGTGCCATTATTACCTCGTCGCTGGTGAAAGCGGCGGTGCACGGCAGCGACCCCAACTGGGGGAGAGTCGTCGCGGCGGTAGGACGGAGCGGTATAGAACTCGATAACGGCAAGATGGAAATGAGTATTGCCGGAACCTGCCTGTTCAAGGGAGGGACGCCGGTTCCTTTTAATGAGGAAAAGGTAGTCCGGCGGATGAACGGTCCGGAAGTATCGATTACGGTAAACCTTAATATAGGTAGTGGCGAAGCTACCGCCTGGGGTTGCGATCTTTCCGAGGAATATGTCACCATAAATAGCGATTATACAACCTGAGTAGGGGAAAAATGGAATGCATTACTGTTATTAAAATAGGTGGTTCCACGCTGAGCAGTCGCGATACCACGGTCGAAGATATTGTCAGCCTGCAAAAGCAGGGCAAGTCACTCGTCATCGTGCACGGCGGCGGGAATACCGTCACCGAATGGCTGAAGCGGCAGGGAATCGAAACGCAGTTCGTCCGCGGGGAAAGGGTAACCGACGGTCCGGCGCTGGAAATTGCCGTGGCCGTTTTGGCCGGACTGGTGAATAAAGAGATAGTCGCCGCTATCAACAACCTGGGTGGTAAAGCCGTCGGTATCAGCGGTATCGACGGCTCTCTCATCAAGGGTAAAATCAAGAACCGGGAGATGGGCTATGTCGGCATGGCCGCCGAAATCAATCCTGAAATCCTTGAGATATTGCTCAAAGCAGTTTTTATCCCGGTGGTATCACCGATGAGTCTGTACGCGGTAGACCGGCCGGCCGGCGCTTCACAGATACTCAATATCAATGCCGACCCCACCGCCGGCGACCTGGCGGCGGCGATAAAAGCGGAAAAGCTGGTTTTTCTCACCAACGTGACCGGTATTCTCGACGCGTCGGGTAACGTGATACGGCAACTCACTCCCGAGAAAGCCGGGAAGTTGGTGACGTCCGGGGTAATAACAGGGGGCATGATTCCTAAACTAAATGCCTGCCTCACGGCTTTGAACGCCGGTGCCGTAGCCCGTATAATAGACGGGAGACAGCCGCATGCCCTGATGCAGGAGTTTGCCGGGGAAGGCAGCGGCACGACGATTACAGAATAAACGGGGAGATTGAGGGGCGCAGACCCTCTTTAATAAAACCTCCCCCCTCTCCTTGATTGGAGAGGGGGATACAGGGGGAGAGGTAGATAATAAACAACATGATTGACTGGCAGGAACTTGAAAAGAAATATTACATGCAGACTAATAACCGCATACCGGTAACGCTGGTAAAGGGAGAGGGCATGAAGGTCTGGGACGATACTGGGAAAGAATACCTGGACTGTGTCGGCGGGCTAGCCGTCAACAGCCTGGGGCATTGCCATCCGGTGGTCGTGGATGCTATGGCCGAGCAGGCGCGCACGCTGATTCAGACTTCGCTGTGGTATTTCACCGTGCCGCAGGTGCAGCTGGCGCAACTGCTGGTGGAGAACAGCTGTTGCGACCGCGTCTTTATCTGCAACAGCGGACTGGAAGCCAACGAAGGCGCCGTCAAACTGGCGCGGCGTTACGGACACCTGAAACTAAACGGGGCTTTCGAGGTAATCACCACGACGGGTTCCTTCCACGGTCGTTCTTTAGCGATGACGGCGGCCAGCGGCCAGCCGGCCATGCATACTCCCTACACCCCGCTGCCGGTAGGTTTTATCAATGTCGCCAATAATGATATCGAGGCCATCAAGGCTGCCACCACGGAGAAGACCTGTGCCGTGATGTTGGAGCCGCTGCAGGCCGAGGGCGGCGTAAACATAGCCGATGATGATTTTCTCCAGAAGGTTCGGGCCTGGTGTGATGAAAAGGGCATTTTGATGATACTGGATGAAGTCCAGACGGGTATCTGCCGCCTGGGCCCTCTCTTCGGCTATCAGCTGTACGGTGTTGAGCCGGATATAATGTCGCTGGCCAAGGGAATGGGCAGCGGTATACCTATCGGGGCGGTGCTGGCTAAAGAAAATGCCGCGGTATTCGTTCCCGGCGATCATAACGCTACGTTCGGCGGTAATCCGGTTACCAGTGCCACGGCTTACGCTACTTTAAAGTATATAATCGATAATGATTTTCCTGCCCGGGTGACCAGCGTAAGCGGTTATCTCATGGATAAGCTACGGGATTTACAATCGAAATATTCCTTTATAACCGAGGTACGCGGACGCGGACTGCTGGTGGCGGTGGAATTCGACCGTGAAATCGCGCAGGATGTCTTGATGTCCTGTCTGCAAAACGGCTTGCTGATAAACCGGCTCAAGCCAAATACGATCCGCATGATACCGCCCCTGATTATCAGCAATGGTGATGTTGATAATGCCGTGAGTATTCTTGATAAGGTATTGTCCGATTTTGTAATATAGTATTTGCCGGAATGAAGTAAAAGAGACACTGATGTTCAAAATAATCCTTCGTATCGGGGTAACCGCCACCCTGGTGGTTTTATCCCTGGTGGTTCTTGTAACACTTTTTTTATTCTACACCGAGGTTGGTATGGCAAAAGAAATAGGAATACATGAACCCGGTTTGTCCACCTATGACACTTCCGACGTTCCGAAGTCGATTATTGATAATGCCGTCGCATTTGCCAGAGATATCGTTGGAAATAATCAGAAAAAGATAACGAATTTCGCCGACGAATTGGTAGCGATGTATATGGAAGCCAGGGAAAGCGATGTTGTCATTGTCTTCAACTCCGGAGGCTGGGGATGGAATTTAACGCAGGAAACCCCGGGATGGTCAAGTATCCTGGATGGTATTAAATCGGAACTGGAGAAACTGGGATATAATTCAGTAATGATGAATTATCGCCGTACCAGCAGCGGAGTACGCGGTTGCGTACGTGAATTTGTAGAAGCCGCCCGGCATTTTCCCAACAAGGCCGAAGACCTGGCGGTGAGGTTGAAATTTCTGTCCGGCCATCTGCCGGAAACAAAAATAATCGTCGCCGGTGAAAGTACCGGTACGGTTATTACCGATATGACTATGAAACTTTTACACGACAACGAACAGGTGTATAGTATACAGACGGGTACGCCCTTCTGGCATACATCTGATGTTTCCGAGAGAACGTTGCTGATGAACACTAACGGCAGTACTCTGGATACTTTCAGCGGCGGTAATATCCCGGTCATTGTATGGACCAGCGTTAAAAGCTGGCTGGGTTTATCCTCAGAGAAGGATGAACCGGGCGATATATTAAGCTGGCTGAGGGCACCGGGCCATCACTATTCCTGGGAATACCCCGGGGTGTATACTAAAATGGTAGAATTTATCGTTACACAATTTGTTAAGGAAGAATAATCGGGAACAACCCTTTACGGAGGCAGTAGTTGGCAGATAAAGTGGTACTAGCCTACAGCGGCGGATTGGATACCTCGGTAGCCATCAAGTGGCTCCGGGAAGAATACAAACTAGATGTTATTGCCGTTAATATAGACGTAGGCAATGAAAAAGACTTTTCAACCGTCCGGCAGAAAGCCCTGGACATCGGGGCTATCAAGGCACTGGTAATCGATGGTAAAGAATTGCTGGTAAAGCATTTCCTGTTTCCGGCCTTGCAGGCTAACGCCCTTTACGAGGGGCAATACCCGCTGGCTACCGCCCTGTCCCGGCCGCTGATGGCGAAATTACTGGTGGATACCGCCGTCGAAGAAGGGGCAACCGCTATCGTGCACGGCTGCACCGGCAAGGGGAATGACCAGGTCAGGTTTGAAGTCAGTATCAAAGCGCTGGCTCCGGACATAAAAATCCTGGCGCCGGCCCGTGAATGGCGAATGACCCGCGACGAGACCATCGACTATGCCCGTAAACACGGCATTCCCATCCCTATTTCCGCATCGAGTCCTTATTCCATCGATGAAAGCTTGTGGGGCCGGGCAATCGAATGCGGTATCCTGGAAGACCCCTGGGCGGAACCGCCGGATGACGTATTTACCTGGACGGTATCGCCGGACAAGGCTCCCGATAAACCGCAGTATGTGGAAATCGGATTCGAAAAGGGTATCCCGGTAGCTATTGACAGCGAAGAAATGGATGGCCTGAAGTTAATTCAGCGCCTCAATGAAGTTGCCGGGCAGCATGGCGTTGGCAGGATTGACCATATCGAGAACCGGGTGGTGGGCATTAAATCACGGGAAATATACGAGGCACCCGCCGCGATGGTATTGATCCAGGCCCACCAGGCACTGGAGATGATGACGCTCTCCAAGGAGCAGATACGCTTCAAGGAAAAGGTAGCCGCCGAGTATTCCGACCTCATTTATAACGGCCTCTGGTTCAGCCAGTTAAACCAGGACCTTTCAGCTTACATACGCAGTTCGCAAAGATACGTTACCGGGGTAGTCCGGGTGAAACTATATAAGGGTCACTCGATAACCGTGGGCAGGAAAGCACCGAAGTCGCTTTACAATATCGGTCTGGCCACTTATGATAAGGGTGACCAGTTTGACCAGGATTCTGCTAAAGGGTTTATCGACCTCTGGGGACTGTCCGTCAGAACCCAGGCGCAAATCCAGTTGCTGGGCGAAAAAGAAGGACCACTCAGTATCATGAGTCCCCAAGAACCCGAGGAGAATGAAAATGGCTAATATACGCAGTAGAGTAAAAAAACCGGCCGATAAATCGGTGGTAACTTATACGGTTTCGCTTCCCTATGACCAGCGTCTTTATAAACATGATATTGCCGGTAGCATTGCGCATGCCAATATGCTGGCTAAACAGGGCATTATTTCCGACCAGGACGCGGAGTCGATAACTTGGGGGCTGGCGTCTATCCGTGAAGAAATAGACAAAGGCAAACTTGCCTTTAAACCGGAACTGGAAGATATCCACATGGTTATTGAGGCACGTCTCATCGAGAAAATAGGGGAAATCGGCGGCAAGCTGCATACCGCCCGTTCGCGTAACGACCAGATATCGCTGGATATGAGGCTGTATCTCAAGGACGCTATCAATGAGTTAGTTACCCGTTTGAAGGCATTCCAGCTGGCGATTATCGACCTGGCTGAAGCAAATAAGGATGTAGTTATGCCGGGGTATACCCATTTACAGGCCGCCCAACCGGTTCTGCTGGCGCACCACTTTCTGGCCTATTTCGAGATGATACTGCGTGATACCGCCCGTCTCTGGGATTGCCTGAAACGAACTGACATCATGCCGCTGGGCAGCGGCGCTGTAGCTGGTGTAGGGTATAAAATCGACCGCGAATTTCTGGCCCGGGAACTGGGTTTTAGCCAGATTAGCCAGAATAGCCTTGACGCTGTCTCCGACCGCGATTTTATACTGGAATTTGAAGCTACTGCCAGTATCTGTATGATGCACCTTTCACGCCTGGCGGAAGAGATGGTAATCTGGTCTTCCGCCGAATTCGGGTTTATCGAAATCGACGGAGCATACGCTACCAGCAGCAGTATCATGCCGCAGAAGAAAAATCCCGATGTCGCCGAGTTAGCCCGCGGTAAGACCGGGCGGGTCTACGGCAACCTGATGGCTTTACTGACAACTATGAAAGCTTTACCCCTTACCTATAACCGGGACATGCAGGAAGATAAGCAGGGGCTGTTCGATATTGTTGATATCTTATCTTCTACCCTGGAAGTGTTCACCGGTATGCTGAAGACGATGAAAATAAAGAATGAAAATATCAGCCGGTCGGTCAAACTGGGATACATACTGGCCACCGACCTGGCCGATTACCTGGTGAAAAAAGGAGAGCCGTTCCGTTCGGCTCATGAAATCGTCGCCCGACTGGTTAATTACGCCGAGGAGAAAGGTAAATCCTTCGAGCAGTTGAAAACCAACGAATACAAGCAGTTTTCACCGTTGTTCGATAAAGACGTAAGTTCCATAACGATAAAATCATCACTGGCAGCCCGGGATATTACCGGAGGTACTGCCCCGAACCAGGTGACCAAGGCATTGGCCTCAGCCAGGAAGTCGATTACCTAGTCACGTTATGGATTATAGATAAGATAATTCCTTAATCCCGCCCTTTTACAGGGTGGGATTCTGATTAATGCTACCGGAATCAACACGCTGCTGGCGCCCGTCCTGATAAACGCTATACGGTATGGAAAAACACGAATAGGAGAGGATTTTATAACGAAAGCGGCGGTGGAGTAGTTTAGTTAACTTTGTGCTGGGTACGCAGGCACCGGGTGCACAGGTTCAGGCGCTTCTTTTGTCCGTTAATAGTAATGGTAGCCGGATGTATATTGGGAGTCCAGCTCCGGTTGGTCCGGCGCTTGGAGTGGCTGACGTTATGACCGAAAAGCGGCGTTTTGCCGCACAGATCGCATTTCAATGCTGATTCTCCTTGAACTTCGAATGTGATACTATTGCAATATCCCGTGAATAATAGTAACATAGTGAATTAAGATTATCAAGGATTATGATATTTGATTTTTAAGCGGATTTCTCCGGAAATCCGATAAGGATGGAAAAATGAGCCAGATGAAAACTGTTGCCGGACAGGAACTGAGGGATATGTTTGCGGCGGCAACATCATGGCTGGAGAAAAGCTCCGCCGAAATAGATGCACTTAACGTTTTCCCGGTACCGGATGGTGATACGGGAACAAATATGATGCTAACCATGCGTTCTACCATGGAGGAAGCTTTCAGGGCTCCGGACCACAGCACTGCCGGGGTTGCCGGTGCCATGGCCAAAGGTGCCCTCATGGGTGCCCGTGGTAATAGCGGGGTTATCCTTTCGCAGGTATGGCGGGGTCTGGCTCAGGGACTGGAAGGTAAAGAATCGTTTACCAGCGCTGAACTGGCTCGGGCACTGGAGCAGGCGGCGGCTATGGCTTATAAAGGCGTCAGCAATCCGGTTGAGGGCACTATGCTGACGGTTATGCACGACGCTGCCGCAGCGGCTAAAAACGAGGTAGAGAACGGCGAGGAAGATGTTATTGCCGTCATGGAAGCTACCGTTGAAGCCGCCCGTAATTCTGTGGCCAATACCCCCACGCTTCTTAAGGTATTGCGGGAGGCTGGGGTTGTTGATGCCGGCGGTCAGGGTATTTACACGATTCTTGAAGGCGCCCTCCGCTATCTCCGGGGTGAGGTGGAACTGATGCGCCTGCGTAAGCCCCAGATAATCGTCAGTGAATTACCCCATATGATGCCGGCAACGCCGACCACCGTGGTCGATGAGGTTCCCTACGGTTATTGTACCGAGTTTATGCTCAAGGGAGAGAAGCTGGATACCGAGGTTATGAAGAAGAGGCTCGTGCGTAAAGGCGAGTCTCTGATCGTTGTCGGTGATGAATCGGCGGTAAGAATCCACATTCATACGCTGGACCCCGGCAATATCGTACGTTGGGCTACCAAGCTGGGTACGGTGCACCAGGTAAGCATCCGAAATATGGATGAACAGCACCAGGACTTTATGGAAATGCAGAAAGAGAGAATACCCACCGCCGATACGGCTGTTATCACGGTTGCCGCCGGAGACGGACTCAAAGATGTTTTTGCCAGTCTGGGAGCCACCGCCGTAATTACCGGCGGGCAAACGATGAATCCTAGCACCAAAGATATACTCCAGGCGGTAGAATCGGCTCCTTCCGATAAAATAATACTATTACCCAACAATAAAAACATCATCCTGGCTGCGGAGCAGGTGCAATCGCTGACTCAAAAGCAGGTACAGGTAGTATCCAGCAAGACAATACCGCAGGGAGTAGTAGCCCTCCTGTCGTTTGACTATGAAGCGGACTTTATGACGAATGCCCATATCATGGAGCACGCTATTACCGCGGTAAAATCCATTGAAATAACCCGGGCGGTTCGTTCTACCAAGGTCAATGGACTAAAGATAAAGCGTAAACAACCCATCGGAATCCTCGATGGTGATCTTGTGGCTGCCGGCACCAGCGATGCCGATGTTCTACATAAGATTCTGGCTGAACTGGGCATGGAAAAGGCCGAGGTCATCACCATCTATCACGGTGAAGATATAGAAGCGGCTGAAGCTGAGGAAATCAGCGCCGGAATCACCGAGAAATACCCCAATTTACAGGTCGAAGTAGTTCGCGGCGGTCAGCCGTACTATAGCTATATCATATCCGTTGAGTAGAAAGGCGGTAGATGGCAATGACAGTAAAAATAGTGACTGATACCCTATCCGATATTACCAGTGACCTGGCCGGAGAGTTGGGAATAACCGTAGTGCCCCTGTATGTACGCTTTGGAGACGAGATATTCAAGGATCGTGTGGACATAACCAGCGAGGAGTTCTATCGCCGGCTGGTGTACGAAGATATCTTACCTTCGACTACCCAGCCAACTCCGCATGATTTCATCACCGTGTACGAAGAACTCGCCAAGGAGACCGATGAAATCCTGGTGATAGTTGTTTCCAGCAAACTCAGCGGCACTTATCAATCGGCTACCCAGGCCAGGGATATGATTCAGGCAAAATGCAAGATAAACGTCGTCGATTCTTTAACGGTGGCCATGGGAGAGGGGCTGATAGTAATGTCGGCCTTAAACGCCGTTAAAAACGGAGCTAACCTGGATAATGCTACCGAACACACGAAAAAAGCCGTATCCCGGTCGCACCTTATCGCTTACTTCGATACCCTAAAATACCTGGCCAAGGGCGGGCGTATCGGTAAAGCGCAGGGACTGCTCGGCTCGATGCTTTCCGTGAAACCCATCCTGACCGTTAAAGACGGTGAGATGTCTCCGTTGACCAGGGTGCGTTCACTGAGCGGCGGTTTCGATCACCTTTTCGGCGTAGTAGCCAATGCCGGCAAGCTGGAATCGCTGGCCGTGGAACATGCTACCACGCCGGCTGACGCCGATAAAATGGTGGAACGTTTCAGTTCTATCTATCCCCGAGATGATATCCATCGGTCGGTAATCAGTCCGGTTATCGGTACCTATGCCGGTCCTAATGCCCTGGCGATATCGTATTTAACCGCAGAGTAATATCATGGTGGTAAAAATCGTTACGGATAGTGTCTCTGATATCTCACCTTCGGTGGCGGAGCAACTGGGGATCACCGTCGTTCCGCTGAACGTTGTTTTCGCCAACGAGATTTACCGTGACGGCGTCGACCTGACCACCGAGGACTTTTACCGCAAGTTGGAAGAGTGCGAAACCCTACCGACCACTTCCACCCCGCCCCTCCAGGCTTTCATTGAGATTTACGAAAAGCTGGCCGAAGAATCCGATGAAATCCTGGTAATCACCATATCCCGGGAGCTCAGCGCTACCGGTGAATCGGCGTTGAAAGCGGTGGAATCAGTGCAGAAGAAATGCCGTATTGAAATTATCCCATCGCAGTGGGCCATGATGGGCGAAGGACTGCTGGCAATCGCCGCCGCCAAAGCCGCTAACGACGGCATGAGACTCGATGAGTTGATCCGGCTTACCGAAAAAAATATCTCGAGAATCGGTATGCGTATCGCTTTCGATACCCTGGAGTATCTGAAGCGGGGCGGACGCATCGGTAAAGCCAGGGCGCTGTTGGGTACGATGTTGAAAATCAATCCTATTCTCGGCATCAAAGACGGCGAGGTCTTTCCCTTCGGCCAGGAGCGTTCCCGCAGTAAAGCGATGCAGAACTTGTACGACTTTGTTTGCGGCTATACAAGCATAGAAGGACTGGCCGTGGAAGACGCCACCACCCCCGATGAAGCCGACGCCTTGTTGGAGAGAATTACAGGCGTATTCCCGGATGTGCCCGTCTACCGCTCCAAGGTAAGCCCGGTTATCGGCACCAACGTCGGCCCGCGGGTGATCGGCGTGGCGGTGCTGGGCGATAGATAAAACGATATATATATTAAGTTTACTCTATTTATCATGCCTGTTAAAATTGTAACTGATAGCGTAGCCGATATACCGTCCGGGGTTGTCGCCGACCTGGGGATTTCCGTTATTCCCGTGTTGCTTCGTTTTGGGGAAGATATATACCGGGACGGCATTGACATTACTACTGACCAGTTCTACGAGAAGCTGGTAAACAGCAAGGTCATGCCCACTACCGCGGTGCCCTCGCTGGATTTATTAGCCCGTACTTATGCCAAACTCGCCGAAGAGACGGACGAGATTCTGGTTGTTATGCTCAGCTCTAAACTCAGCGGTCTTTATAACGCCGCTTTACAGAGCGCCGCCCTGGTGGAGGGTAATTGCCGTATTGAAGTAGTTGATTCCATGTCTGCGGTCATGCAGCAGGGACTGGTTGTTATCAAGGCAGCCCGGGCGGCCCGGGATGGATCCACTCTGGATGAAACTATGGAAATAGTTCGTACCAATCTTCCCCGCTCTCAGATGCGGGCTGCTTTCGATACCCTCGAATTTCTCCAGAGGGGAGGACGTATCGGGAAAGCCCAAGCTTTACTGGGATCGGTGCTGAAGATAAACCCTCTCGTTACTCTTAAAGAAGGACTGGTCGAACCGGCCGGGAGAGCCCATTCGCGCTCGAAGGCGATAGACCGCCTTTACGATTTTGCCGCAGGCTATTCTCATATTGAAGGACTGGCTGTGGAAGGCGCCGCCTGCCCGGAAGACGTCGACAATCTGGTAAAGCGTCTAGGCGCTATCTTTCCCGAGGAGAGAATCTACCGTACGCGCACCACGCCGGTTATCGGCACCCATACCGGCCCTGGTCTGATACTGGTGTCCGTACTCGGCGATAAGTAGTTACTTGCGGTTGCCCGGTCTATCTCTCAAACCTTTCTACTCATTTTCATTGTATGTCCCGGATATCTTATAATGTGGCCAGGACTGTCAGACAATGAATGCTGAACCTTTACGCAAGATTTTCGAGCTGGAAAAGAGCAAAGGATACGATAATACGGCTGTTTTCGGTGGACTGAACAAGTTTCTTGGGAACTGGTCGGAACAGGCGGTGGCGTCGATTACCGATCCCAAAACCCTGCGGCGTTTCCGCCAGCTCATCGGACGGGACTACGGGGCGATGGCCGTGGCCCAGCGGCAGGAGTGGATGGAGAGCGTCCTCGTTTTACTCGAAGAGATTGAGAATCCAAAACCGGTATCCCAAACATCAAAATTAAAACCTAAAACTAAAAAACCGACCCAAAGCACCCCCAAACCAAAGAAGACTCCTGCTGCCGAAAGCCCTAAAGGACTCGACTTACCGGTAACCGCCGTTAAAGGCATCAGTACCGCCCTGGCCGGGAAATTCGGGAAGATGGGGGTGAACACGGTACGAGACCTGCTTTACTTCTTCCCCCACCGCCACCTGGACTACAGTCGGCTGAAATCTATCTCCGAGCTCATCGAGGGAGAGGAACAGACCATCATCGCCAACGTTTGGCAGGCGCAGATAACTCGTCCCGGCGGCCGGCGCAGCACCGAAGCTATCGTCGGGGACGAGACGGGAAATATCCGGGTTATCTGGTTCAACCAGCCCTACCTGGCCCGGAAACTCACCACCAATACGAGGATAATCCTCAGCGGGAAGGTCAGTCTTTTCCGGGGACGCCATGTCTTTCAGTCGCCGGAATGGGAACTGGTAGAAGGCGCCGATTTTGTGCACACGGCGCGCCTGGTGCCGGTGTATTCGCTGACGCAGGGATTACGCCCCCGCCAGGTCAGGAAAATCATGAAAGAATTCGTCGACTTGTGGGCCGGGCAGGTAGAGGATTTTTTACCAGGTGAGTTGAGAGATAAACTGGGATTATTAGAATTACCGCAGGCGATAAGCCAGGCACACTACCCGGAGGATGAGGCTGTCAAGGATAAAGCTAGGAGAAGGCTGGCTTTCGATGAGCTGTTTGTGCTGCAGCTTGGTGTGATGAGTAAAAAGCGGGACTGGCAGGAAAGCCGGCCGGGCAGTCCCTTTACCATACCCTGCCAGTCACTGGACACGTTTATCAATTCGCTTTCGTTCACACTGACCACCGCCCAGGATAAAACTCTCGGGGAAATCCTGGCCGACCTGGAGAAACCGCAGCCGATGAGTCGGTTGTTGCAAGGCGACGTCGGCAGCGGGAAAACGGTGGTAGCCACGGCGGCTTTGCTGGTCGCGGCAGCCAACGACCACCAGGGGGCCTTCATGGCGCCCACCGAAATCCTGGCCGAACAGCACTTTGCTACTATTAACGAGCTTCTGTCGCGCGTGGGCAACCAGGAAGGAGAAGGCTACCTGCGCCGCTATACCGGCCTGCTGTCGCGACAGCTTATGGTAGCCATGCTTATCGGGGATATCAAACCGGCGGAGAAACGCCGGTTGCAGGCTATGATTGCCGCCGGAGAGATAGATATTATTATCGGAACCCATGCCCTGGTGCAGAAAGGCGTGGACTTCGCCCGACTGGGCCTGGTGGTTGTTGATGAACAGCACCGCTTCGGCGTCGAACAGCGTTCGGCGCTGCGCGGCAAGGGATTTAATCCCCATATGCTGGTGATGACGGCTACACCCATACCCCGCACGTTAGCCCTGACTCTTTACGGCGACCTCGACCTTTCGGTGATTGACGAACTGCCGCCGGGCCGGCAGACCATCCGGACGCGGTGGCTCAAACCCGAGCAACTGGAAAGCGCCTATGCTTTCGTGAGAAAGCAGGTGGGTGAAGGCTACCAGGCGTTCGTGATTTGCCCGTTGATTGAGGAATCCGAAGCCATTGTCGCCCAGGCCGCCGTGGCGGAACACGAGCGTCTTTCTCAAGAGGTGTTTCGAGAGTTAAGACTGGGATTACTGCACGGTCGGTTGTCCGGGAAGGAGAAAGACCGGGTAATGGATAGCTTCCGTGCCAGGGAGCTTGATATACTGGTATCGACGCCGGTGATAGAGGTAGGCATCGATATTCCCAACGCCACCGTGATGATGGTAGAAAGCGCCGAACGGTTCGGGCTGTCGCAGCTACACCAGTTCCGGGGTAGGGTAGGCCGTGGGGAAGCCCCCAGCTATTGTATCTTGCTGGCCGAAAATCCATCGGAGATAGGCCGGGAAAGACTTGACATAATAGAGAACACCCGGGACGGTTTCCAGCTGGCTGAAGAAGACCTGAGATTAAGGGGACCGGGCGAGTTTTTCGGGACCCGTCAAAGCGGTCTGCCCGACCTCCGCATGGCGCGGATTTCCGATGTGGCGTTGCTGGAACTGGCCCGTAAAGAAGCCATAGCTATTTTTAAGAAAGACCCGGAGCTCAAAAAGGAGGAACACCGTCTCCTGTCGAAGGAGGTGGCCCGGGTCTGGCCTAAAACCAGTGAATGGAGTTAAATTATTATAATTCATACGTTGATTCATACCAAAATACCATTGTTTTTAACTGATATTCTTACCTTGATAATATAATTTGGGAGGACTTGCTGTAATTACATGAATCAGGGGGATTTTAGAACTTGTCTTATGCCAGGATAATCGTTAACCCGGTAGCGGGTGCCGGCAGGACCGCCCGGGAATGGCCACGTATCAAAGACCTGTTCCGGGGACAGGGACTGCGTTTTGAACATGATGAGACCGAAGCCCCCGGTCATGCGATTGAACTGGCTAAAGACGCGGCTAACAAAGGGTACGAGACGATAATATCCATCGGCGGCGACGGCACCATACATGAGATTGTCAACGGTATGTATGCGGTCGGCAGTACCAAAGACGTTAATCTGGGGATAGTCTGTACCGGTACGGGTAGCGACTACGCCCGGACAATTGGTATTCCCCGCCGGTTTGAAGAAGCCTGCCGGCGGCTGTCCGAGCCGAAAAAGCGTACTGTCGACCTCGGGGCTATCGAATATTCTAATAACGGCAAAAAGACGGAGCGTGTATTTGTGAATTTCGCCGGGATGGGGTTCGATGCGGAGATAGTGCGGCGGACCACCCGGAGTTTTAAAGCTCTGGGCAGCACCCTGTCCTACCTGTTGGGGGTGTTTACGACGCTGGTGTCGTATCGTAACCGCGAGATAAACATGATTATCGACGGCGAGGAAAGTATGAAGAAGGTCTGTGCGGTGATTGCCAGCAACGGCCGGTACGCCGGCGGCGGTATGTTTGCCGCCCCGGATGCCGATCCGTCGGACGGATTACTCGACCTCATGATTATCGGGGATATCGGTAAAGTCGACCTTATCCGTTCTTTACCGAGTATCTATAAAGGCACCCATGCGTCTCATCCCAAGGTAACTATGATGAGGGCCAGAGAGGTGGAGATACCTTCCGAGCAGTCGCTAAGTCTACAGGCCGACGGTGAACTGCTGGGGATTTTACCGGCGCGTTTCCGGATAATACCGTCGGCGTTGAACTTGATGGTTTAGAAATTCTTGATTATTGAAGATATGAAAGGAGCACCGGGCATTCGCCATCTGGCGAAATTATTATGAAATATCTGCTGGGTATACTGGTTATATTTGTTGTCCTGGATGGATTATTAACACGTTTTCTCATTAATGGAGATATGGCCCGTGAGGGTAATCCATTATTGCAGAGTCTAGTTGGCGAGAATGCTTTTATCGTTCTTAAGGTAGCGGGAGCGTTATTGTGCGCATTCATACTATGGGATGTCTACAGGCGTTTCCCGAAACTGGCGACGTTTGTTACCTGGGGCTGCGTGGTATTCTACGGCGCTATTATCCTCTGGAACTCCAGCTTTATCCTCCTGGGGTAAGCTCGGAAGTTTTCTGACTTTTCGGGCGTTTCCAATTTGGAGTTGCCTCCGGGACATTTTCTACGAATTCAACTTCCCGGGGGAGTTTGTAATCGGCCATACGCCCCTGGCAAAACTGGCGGATTTCGTGTTCCGTGGCGGACTCGCCGGGTTTAAGTCGTATCAGGGCTTTCACTGTTTCCCCCCGCAGGATATCGATAACGCCGACGACCCTGGACTCGGCGGTTTTCGGGTGTTTATTGAGTACTTCCTCGATGTCCTCCGGGAAGATATTCTGTCCCTTGAGAATCAGCATTATCCTTTTCCGGGCGGTGATAAACAGGTTCCCCTCCTCATCGATCCAGCCGATATCGCCGGTATGCAACCAGCCGTTTCTCATGACTCTGGCGGTGGCCTCGGGTTGGTTGTAGAAACCGGTCATCAACGGGCCGCCCATCACTATCTCACCCTCTGCATTAGGGGGTAATTCATTATCGTTTTCATCGAAAATTTTCATCTCCCAGCACGGCAGAGCCTGGCCGGAAGCCCCGATTGGCCCCGAGCCGTCGATGGGCGAGGCGGTGGCGTGAGATACTGTTTCGGTCTGTCCCCAGATATCCAGGAGGTTGAGGTTGAAATATTGCCTGAAAAGCTGGATTATCTCCACCGGCAGGGGCGCGCCGCCGCTGTAGCACACCCGCAGTGAGCTTAAATCGTACTTCACACCCTCTCTCCGGGCGACGTTAATCATCAGGGCGTAAATATAGGGAACCCCCATGTAAATGGTGGCTTTTTCCCTTTCCACGGTTTCCATGAAGCTGTTGATGGAACGGCCGGTTCCCGGTACCACCACCACTTTACTACCCCGGACGATAGAAGCGATGAGGACGGATGTCAGGCCGAACTGGTGATACATCGGTAGCGCGAAGGCTACCAGGATATCGTCGGCGGTCTGGTTGAGGACATCACCGGAGCTGATAGCCTCGGTGGCAACGCTGTAGTGAGACAGGGCGACGCCGTGGGGATTCAGGGTAGGCCCGCCGGTGTATGAAATGACGGCGATATCTCCCGGTCCCACCGGTACATCCACCGGCGTTGACGGGTTTTCGGCGATGATTTTATCGTAAAGCTTAAACTGCTCGGCAAGATCGGGAGAGAAGGTGATGATATGTTTGATGGATTTAAAGCGGGGTAACTCCGGTACCAGCGACTCAAGCGGGGGATTGTCGGCCACCAGCACTTTGGGTTGGCAGTCGCCGAATAGGATCTCCAGTTCATCAGGGACGTACCGGGAATCCAGCGGGACGGCGATGGCCCCGCATTTCAGGATGCCAAAGAAGATGGTAACGAATTCCGGATTACTGGCCTGGAGGGTCGCCACGCGGTCTCCTTTTTCTACACCCATTTTCATCAGGGCGTGGGCAACTTTGTTGGAGATCTCGTCCAGTTCTCTGAAAGATACTTGACGTTCGCCCATGAGGATAGCTGTCTTGTCGCCGTATTTTTTGGCACTGTTTTCCAGAATCTGGTTCAGGTTCATCATCTATCTCTTTTCTAACGCGTTTGCTTCGAGTATCACCGTAGCGTCTACCGCCACGGCGCCGTTACTACCGGCAATGACCGGATTAAGGTCTATTTCTTTAACGATGGGATTCTCTTCCACGAAATCGGAAACCGCCAACAGCATTTCTTCGAGGGCGGTGATATCCACGGGGGTCTGGCCGCGATGTCCCGCCAGGAGCTGGTAGCCTTTTATTTCATGTATCATGTCCGTAGCGTCTTTCCGGGTGATTGGCGATACTCTCAGGGCAATATCCTCGATGATTTCCACCAGCAAGCCGCCCAGGCCGAACATGATTACCGGGCCGAACTGGGCATCTTTGGACATGCCGATGATTACCGCCACTCCGGGCGGGGCCATCTTTTGCACGGAAACGCCGTCTACCCGGGCTTCCGGGTTATTTTGTCCGGCATTTTCAAGGATTTTTCGGTAAGCTGTGGTGACTTCATCCGTCGTGCCCAGTCCCAAGTAAACCCCGCCGCCGTCGTTCTTGTGGATAATATCAGGGGAAGCTATCTTGAGGGCCACGGGGAATCCCAGTTTTTGACTCAGGGTAACAGCTTCGGTTTCCGATGTCGCCAGCTCGGTATTGATGCAGTTTATCCCGGCCTGCCCGAGTAATCGCTTGGATTCTATCTCTGTCAGGATGAGTCTGCCTTCGCCTGTAACCTGTTCGAATATCGGCTTCATGATGACGGAACAATCACCGGAATACCTGATAAAATTTGAGTTATTTTAGTATAACAGACATTCAACGGATTTGAAAATCAGGTGACTGAAAACGCGTCGATTTCCGCAGGACTGAGTTTTCTCACC
>DAOUER010000093.1:0-2937 GCA_034430375.1 Dehalococcoidales bacterium | reverse complement strand
GCTGGCGGTGGATGCCGAAGGCAGGATAACTGACTTCGTGGAGAAGTCGGCAACATCCCGGCACACTCTTGCCTCCATGGGCATCTATGTGTTTAATAAAAAGTTCCTCGCCGAACATCTGGCTGAGGATGCCGGCAATCCAAACTCTCCCCACGACTTCGGCTATTCCATACTGCCGCAGATAGTAAAACAGGATAGGGTTTTCGCTTACGCCTTCGATGGATACTGGCAGGACATCGGTACCGTAAAGGCGTATTATGAGGCTAACATGGAGCTGTTGGGAACGCAGCCGCGTTTCAGCCTCAACAGCAACTGGCCGATTCTCACCGAAAGCATCCACCCCCTCGCCAGTATGAAAAGCGCCGTGGGCGCTATAGGCAACAGTCTGATAAGTCCAGGGTGTGTCATCAAGGGTCGCGTGGAGAACTCTATCCTGTCACCCGGTGTCTACGTCGACGAGAAGGCTGAGATACGGAACTCGGTGATTATGGGCAACGTCTCTATCGGTTACCACAGCATCGTTGACCGGTGTATCCTGGACGACGGAGTGAAAGTCGGCCAGTCCTGCTATATCGGGATTGGCGCTAGTCTCCTACCGGGCAACTGGGAAATTACGGTGCTGGGGAAAGATGTGAAAGTGCCATCTCATACGGCTATTAGTCGCAACTGCAAGATATTACCCAACGTAGGTCCGAGCGACTTCACCAAACCAATAGTTCCGTCAAACAACGTGCTTTCACCCAGATAAACCACCCCGCCTTGCAACTGTTTGACATTTATAAACTAGGGACGCAAAATTACCGTGCGGGTGTGCATCTGGCAGAATAGGTAATCCAGTACTTTCTTGAATCATAGAGCCGGGGAGGTAAATATGGTTACAGAGGAACAAATAAGGGAGCTAGCTTATACCATCTGGGAGCAGGAAGGTCGACCCGAAGGTAAGGATCTGGAGTATTATTTCCGTGCTAAACAAATGCTGGAAGATCGAGAGGCAGCTTCGTCGCCTGCTAAGGAGCCGGTATCACCAGCAGCAGCGCCAAGACCAGTTGAGCGGCACACTGTTAAGCGTCGCTCAAAGAAAGCATAGACAATCCCTGGGCACTTTCTATCGCATTACACCATAGGCTCCAGATTAGACGGTAGCCACCGCTACAGACGATTGGCATTGTTTGTTTATTACGGAGTCTTTGAGCAGGAGAAAAAAAGTCCGTAATGGAAAAGGTCTTGGCAATAATAATGGCAGGAGGAGCAGGGGAGAGGCTGCAACCTTTGACCAATAGACGGTCCAAAGGGGCGGTCCCGTTTGGAGGTAAATTCCGGCTCATTGATTTTACGCTTAGCAACTGCGTCAACTCAGACCTCCGTCAGATTTATATTCTCACACAATACCTCTCAGAATCTTTAAATCGCCACATCCAGGAGGGCTGGGCAATCTCAAGTGCCGGGTTGGGTGACTATATTTACTGCGTACCGGCTCAACAGAAGCTTGGTGCGGACTGGTACAGCGGCACGGCTGACGCGGTGCGGCAGAACCTGAACCTGGTCAGGAGAGAGGGCATTGAGAACGTTCTAATCCTTTCCGGTGACCATATCTACAAGATGAACTACCTTCAGTTGGTGGCCTATCACAGAATGAAGAAGGCAGGCCTGACGATATCTGCTGTCAGGGCAAGGAAAGAGGAAGCTGCCGGAAGACTCGGCGTGCTTGAAATAGACCAGGGCCATAGATTGATTGGCTTCGAAGAAAAGCCAGCACAGCCGAAAGCACTTGCTGATGCTCCAGACTATGCTCTAGCTTCAATGGGCATCTATATCTTCAAGGTGGATACACTACTTCAGGCTTTGCAAGAGAAAGGGGACGACTTTGGTAAGCACATCATTTCAGGAATGATAGGCCAGCGTCGAGACATTTTCGTTTATGACTACGAGAAAGAGAACAAGATAGAGGATTTTGAGCTCAAAGTGAAAGATGGTATAAGAGAAAAGATATTGGTCGACAAGACCCGTGATTCATCCTATTGGAGGGATGTCGGCAGCATCGATTTGTACTATGACGCAAGCATGGAACTAGTGGGTGTAGACCCTCTCTTCAATCTTTACGGAGAGAAGTGGCCCATCAGGACATATCAGCAGCCCATGCCTCCAAGTAAGTGTGTCATTGGTGGAAAGATATCGGAGTCTATCGTATGCGATGGCTGTATAATTAGCGGCGGGACTCTCTGGGGCTCCGTACTCTCCCCAGGCGTAGTTGTAGAGAGAGATGCTCGGGTGGAGCAATCGGTTATTCTTGACGATGTTATCATTGAGCCTGGCGCTAGCATAAGGCGAGCCATCGTTGATAAGGAAAGCAGAATCCGAGCTGGCGCTTCAATAGGCTTTGACCGTGAGGCGGATGAGAGAAGAGGTTTCACAATATCGGATAACGGCATAGTGGTCGTTCCTAAGGGGATGGACATTAGCCGAATTGAGCCGCCTCTTCTTTGATAAGAAAATCTCTTTTTGAATATATTACACAATTGCTTGCTCTGCTGCTTAGGTCAAAAGAGGCTTTTGTTGGATAACATTTAAGTATATTGAGTCATCCGAAGAAATCTAGCAGTGACACGGCGTTTGAAGTGGCTATCCTTTGACCAATCAACGACCATCAAGGTTAAAGTGGCTAACCACAGGTCAAACCACCACTCTTGGTTGGTTTGATATTGGCAGACCACCCGAGGCCAAATGGTTGGTTTTCAACCGCTCGTAAAACCCCTAAATCGTAGCTAAATCCATCTCCGCCGGGGTCACCCCCGATAGACCCAATGAGACTGTGGAAAAACAAGTTGCCGTATCTACTGCTGCCGTATGTACTTGCTGTAGCTACTTGCTGTAATTACTTGTAGGAGTTACTTGTAGCAGGAAGGGTAAAAGTCGGTTCGTTTACTAGACTAATCAGAT
>DAOUER010000092.1:0-2648 GCA_034430375.1 Dehalococcoidales bacterium | reverse complement strand
TTATCTTTATGAGGCTTGGCCGGCGATAGTATATGACTGATAATTTAGCCATAGAGACGAAAGACCTGACCAAGAATTACGGGAAGGTCACCGTGGTTGACCACCTCAATTTCCACGTCAAGGAAAACGAGGTGTTCGGACTGCTGGGTCCTAACGGCGCCGGCAAGACGACGACCATTCTGATGCTGCTGGGTCTCACCGAGCCGGCATCGGGCTCGGTGCGCGTATACGACTATAATTCCACCCGCGAGCCGCTCAAGGTAAAGCGCATCGTCGGTTACCTGCCGGAATCAATCGGATTTTACGACGGTCTTACCGCCAGGGAAAATCTGAGGTTCATTGCCGACCTTAACAATATTCCGGTTTCGGAAACGGAGCATCTTATCGACGACGTGCTGGAAAGAGTCGGGCTGACTGAAGAAAGAGACATGATCACTCGCAAGTTCTCCCGGGGCATGAGACAGCGGCTGGGCATTGCCGACGTCCTTATCAAGCAGCCCAGGCTGGTAATCCTCGACGAGCCTACTTCCGGACTGGACCCAGCCGGTATCAACCAGCTTCTGGACATCATCGCCGACCTGCCCAAGATAGGAACCACCGTCCTGCTGTCCTCGCACCAGTTGTATCAGGTGCAGAGAGTGTGCCACAGCGTGGGTATTCTCTCCAAGGGGAAGATGGTTATCGAGGGCAGCATCGACGAACTCGGCAGAGAAGCCATGGCGGGAGGTCGTTACATGATAGAAGTCGAGACCGCCGAACCAAAAGCGGACCTGGTTGATATCATCCAGAAAATTAAGGGCGTCGAAAAAGTGGAAGCCCATGCCACGCTTCTGAAAATCAGCGCCAACTCCGATTTACGGTCGAAGATATCTAAAGCGATTGTGGACAATGATGCCTTGCTGGTGCAGATGAAGGTACACGAGTTCTCCCTCGACGATATATATATGAAATATTTCAAGGAGAATTAAGTTTACATAATGATAGCTATTATACGCAAGGAACTCGCCGATTACTTCAACAGCTCCCGTTTTCTGGTACTGTTCCTGCTGATACTGGTTGCCGGCGGACTGGGGTTATTCGCAGCCAAGCAGGGCATTCGTGAAGCCCTGGAGGCGAGCGGGGCAGTTACCAACGAAGGCTTCGTGTTCCTGTCTTTATTTACATCATACCTGGGTAATATCCCAATATTAACCGTGGCTATCGCCATTGTTATTCCAATTACCGGTATTGTTTTAAGTTTTGATGCCATCAACAGCGAACGTACCGGCGGCACGCTGAGCCGACTCCTCGCCCAGCCTGTTTACCGCGACAGCGTTATCAACGGCAAGTTCCTGGCAGGTATCATCACCATGAGCATCATGGTAGGGACGGTAATATTACTGGTAGGCGGTTTCGGGCTGATATGGTTCGACCTGAGGCCCTGGGGATTCAGCATGACCGGAATTGGCGTACCTTTTCCAACTCCGGAGGAAATTATCAGGCTATTTCTCTACTTCGTCGTTACCGTTATTTACGGGGCTTTCTGGATGGGGCTTTCAATGCTGTTCTCGGTGGTATTCCGGAGAGCGGCCGGGTCTCTCCTGATACCCGTTGTAATATTTATTATATTTTACTTTTTCTGGGTGTTTTTAGGCTTTGGAGGGTTTATCGCCGATGCCATCTCTCCGATTACCCCCGGCACCGATGCGGCAACCCAGATTCAGCAGGCGAGCATGCAACAGACCATAAGAAGTCTTTCTCCAAGTTATTTATACCAGGATGTGTACGTCATGCTACTAAGTCCCATGTGGAAAGGTCTGGGTGCTATAACATACGGTGATTTTGCTTTTATGGTACCTAACCCCATCAGCCTGGGACAGAGCCTGCTGGCAATCTGGCCGCACCTCGTCGTGATAGTATGTCTGAGCGCCATCTGCTTCGCCATCAGCTACATCATCTTCATGAGGCAGGAAATCAGGGCTACCTAAAAAGCACAACCTGTCGTTGCGAAATTGAATGGTGTGACGTCATTGCGAGGACGAAGCCCGAAGCAATCCGCCACCAAGAAGAAACGGATTGTTTCGCCCCGATTGCATCGGGACTCACAATGACACGTGATATGAAGATCATCCGTTATTACTCTTTTTCAGCTTCTCTTTGGGCGACAATTCTCTGCGTGATATTCGCCGGCACCTCTTCATAGTGGTCGAATTCCATGGTATAGACGGCGCGTCCCTGCGTCATCGACTTTAAATCGATGGCGTAGCGCTGGATTTCAGCAAGGGGCACCTGGGCATCGATGACGTTACTGCCACCCTCGGGGTTCATACCGAGGACACGCGCCCGCTTGGTATTGAGGTCGCCGATGATGTCGCCGGTAAGGTCACTGGGAACAGTGACTTTCAGGTTCATTATAGGCTCCAGAAGAATCGGCTGGCCGTCCGCCATTCCCTTCTTAAACGCACCGGCGCCGGCTATCTTGAAACATATTTCCGAGGAATCCACCGGGTGGAAGCTGCCGTCGTAGAGCGTAGTCTTGACGCCGACTACCGGATATCCCGCCAGCGCGCCTTCCTGGTACGCCTCGTGGACGCCCTTCTCCACCGCCGGGATGTAGTTCTTGGGCACGGAACCGCCGACAATTTTGTCTCCGAACTCATTATCGCCGC
>DAOUER010000091.1:0-5333 GCA_034430375.1 Dehalococcoidales bacterium | reverse complement strand
GATAATGGGACTGCGATAATATTAACCAGGCCACCTTTAGGTCGGGCCTGACCCTTAATGGGACCGGCGCAGTGCCTTCATTGTGATCTGTCGACTCGATCTGAGGGTGGCCACGAGAAGTACCCGACCCAGCGAGCAGTGACCTTATAGGAGCATGGCCTAGGCCTCGTCGCAGTCCTGTCCGCTCGTCTGGCGAAAAGAGTACATTCTCTCGAGGAGGATAGGCTGTGAATTCTCGTGGTTGCCTTTATGTCCCAGGGATAATTGTCGGCGTCGACACACACAAGGACGAGCACGTGGCTGTAGTGGTCGACAAGCTTGGCGTTCGGATTGGCCAGCGCAGCTTGCCAACAACCAATATGGGATACGTGAGTCTGGAGCGTTGGGCGAGCGGTTTGGGAGAGATCGATGCTTTCGGTGTAGAAGGCACCGGCTCCTATGGGGCTGGTCTGGCCCGTTTCCTGAGAGGTCAGGGACACAAGGTCGTAGAAGTTAATCGCCCGGACCGGTCCACCCGCCGCAGGCTGGGTAAGAGTGACCCCACTGATGCCGAGATGGCTGCCAGATCTGTGCTTGCTGGCGTTGCCCGTGACCAACCCAAGTCCGGCATCGATAAGGTTGAGATGATCCGGATGCTTAAGAGAACCAAAGACTCAGCGATGAAGAGCCGCATCCAGGCAATCAATCAGATGAAAGCCCTTATCGTTACTGCTCCGGTTGAACTCCGAGCGGTGCTGAGGGGTCTTATCACCAACCAAGTGGTAGCCCGTTGTGCAAGGTGGCGTCATGGGCAACTCGGAACGCCGGCGGCAGCGGCCAAGTACACTTTGCGGTCTTTGGCCCGGCGTCACATCCAACTTACCCAAGAGATAGAAGCTCTCGACGCCCAACTAGCGCGGCTTACGACGGCGTTTGCCCCGGCGCTGATGGAGTCCTTTGGCATTGGACCTGACACGGCTGCCGCTCTCCTGGTCACTGCGGGCAGTAACCCTGAGCGTCTCAAGTCCGAGGCCGCTTTTGCTGCATTGTGTGGGGTGAGTCCTGTACCCGCTTCGTCAGGTAAAACCAATCGCTACCGTCTCAACCGTGGCGGCGACCGCAAAGCGAACGCCGCCCTTTATCGAATAGTGATTGTCAGGCTCCGTTACCACGATCGAACTAAGACATACTTTCAGCGGCGCATGGAAGAGGGGAAAACCAAAACGGAAGTCATCCGTTGTTTGAAACGTTACGTTGCTCGCGAGGTGTTCAGTATCCTTCACGATATAGGCAAACGGTGCATGGCTTAAAATGCTTGACATCTATAGGAGCATCACAAAGGACTATTGTTGCACTTTCGCTTAGAGTACAATAGCTCATTATGGATAGCGACAGCATAGAAACATCATTTCTAAAACAGATAAGACTCTCCCGACTTAAGTGCAATGCCGCCCATTGGCCATCAGAGCGGATGACTCCAAGATAAAATTTAAACTTGCTCGTACCCAATTGAAGCCCCAGCCTTGACATCTACGTCTCAAGAACGTAGCATAACTATATTAGTAATAACTTATATGAATATTAAAAGTCGGGAAAATTTCCAGCAAAACACGGATGAGCAAGCCGCTGTTTTCAGCGCTCTGGCTGACCCTACCCGTCTCAGGCTTGTGAAACTTCTCCAGCGTCAGCGTCATCCTGATGCCCTTTGTGTTAATGCCCTGGCAGCCCTTCTTGGGGTGACCCAGTCAGCAGTTTCACAGCACCTGCGTGTGTTGAGAGCTACAGGATTGGTAAATGGTGAGAGGCGAGGTTACCATATCCACTACTTCGTCAATCAAGACGCTCTTGAGAAATCCCGGAGGCTTGCCTCGGCGGCTCTCAGTATGGAGGAGGCGGGCGAGTAGCAGTCGTTCCAAGACTTTTGTATTGATAAGAGGAAACAAGATGTATCATCAGATTGATTGTAGCTGCGCGCACTATGCTCATATACAGCAGATGGCTGTCATCACTAGGGCTGTGGTGCCAAATATACATAGTGGCGCTTTCCCTCGAGGAAGGAAAGCATTGAAGAGCTTGAGCATTATCTCAAACAACTGAAGGCGGAAGCCAAAGGTGTTGAGGAAGGACTCACTGAATTCAGTGAAGAGGGTTAGCATGTCGGTTAACGACACAGCAATTGAGGTGCGAAATCTCACCAAGCGCTATGATGGTCTCCTTGCTGTTGATGATATCTGCTTTGCGGTGAGAAAAGGGGAACTCTTTGGTTTTCTCGGCCCCAACGGCGCTGGCAAAACGACCACGGTACGAATCCTCACCGGAGTTATCACAGCTGATAATGGCACCGCCCTGGTAATGGGGTCCAGAGCTGGTAGCCTTAAGGCCAAACAGGTAGCCGGCGTGGTACCGGAGATGGCCAATGCCTACAATGACCTTTCGGGCTGGAACAACGTCATGCTTATGGCAGAGCTTTATAGCATCGCCTCCGGCGAGGCAAAGGAGAGAAGCGAAGCCCTATTAAAGGCTCTTGGTCTTCTGGAGCGAAAGGACAGTCTGGTCAAGACCTATTCCAAAGGAATGAAACAGCGCCTGATTCTGGGAATGGCACTTATCAGTGATCCGCAAGTATTGTTTCTCGACGAGCCGACATCCGGCCTGGATGTTCAGAGCGCTCGTCTTATTAAGAGCCTAATTCAGGGCCTTAACGATAGGGGCAAGACTGTCTTCCTTACCACCCACGACATGGATGAAGCTAATCAACTCTGTGACCGAGTAGCCATAATTAACAAGGGGAGGATCGTCGCCATAGATGCCCCGGAAAGGCTCAGGATAGCCACCAGTGGTCGGCATTCGGTTGAAGTCAGTTTCACTGACAGTGTAAGCACTGATAACCTTGCTAGGCTTCCCAGCGTGAAGGAAGTACAAAAAATCGGCGATAAATATCGTCTCTATACAGATGTGCCGGGAGACCTCGCGGTAACCCTAGTTAACTATAGTGCTTCGGCAGGTCTCAAAATTGTGTCGCTGAACATACTGGCCCCCTCTCTGGAAGACGCCTTTATAACACTGACCACGAAGGAGTCTGGAGATGTCTGACTTGGTAATTATCCGGCAGCAGGTCCAGCGTGCCTTTGCCATTGCACGTAAGGACGTTCGAATTTACTATGCCAAGGGTCCAATAATAATTTACGGCGTTCTCATGCCGGTATTCCTGTTTCTTGCCTTCACTATTGGCCGAAGCCTGCCCGCTGACTTAATGATACCCGGGCTCGTTGGGATGATACTCTTCTTCACAGCCACATCAGTCTCACCGATAGTGCTACCCTGGGAGGCACAGGCAAGGACTCTGGAAAGATTGATGGCCTGTCCCGTAAGGTTAGAAACTATCATACTGGGTGATGTCCTGGCCTCATTCATCTTCGGAGTGGGTATTTCCGTTGTACCCATCGTTATCGGACTTAATTTGGGAGTCACCATCGTCAGTCCCGCTATCTTCGTCTTGGCGGTGGTTTTGGCAGCTTTCTGTTTTGCTACTCTGGGAAACGTGTTTTCTATTCCCCCAACCAACTTACCAGCTACAGTTAATATGATTGCTGCTGCGGTGAGACTTCCGGTGGTTTTTATCAGTGGCGTCTTCATTCCATTAGACGAACTCCCCGTCTGGGGACAGAAGATCGCCTATGTATCACCGCTTACCTACTTCACAGACATCGCTCGAAGCTTGATGCAGGGTCAGGGTCACCTTCCCCTGGTCGTTGACTTCCTGGCGCTCATTGGTTTTACCATCGTCTTTCTCATCGTAGCTATGAAACTGCACCGTAGGACGATGCCCAGAAGAATCTGAAATCACCAATAATAACGCTCCCGCACTCCGGAAAAGCCTGGTAAGTGCCGCTATCCAATACGAGAAAGAAAGCTATCAAGATTTAGTTCAACAATCCTCGGTAAAGTGTGAAACAGAAATGGCCGCCCTTGCCTGAATGATAATTAATCTCTGGCAAAAAGGTGCAACCGCGGGGTTGGCTCTTTTTCTTTAGCGGAAGACTGACACATCAGTTCCTTCCGGCTTTGCAATTCGGTGGCCATCGCACTTGTGGAATTCGGGAGGAATCCCCCTTTGTCAGTGTAACCGACGGTCTTAGAACAGCACGGCGCGAGGAAGCGGGAGGAAAGGATAGCCTCCTAGGGGGGACTCTTCAACAGGTAATATTGTTAGGTAACTATCCCCCCTAGTTACTGCCAAGGGACAATTGCCATTAATTATCCGCCTAGCTCTTGACCAAGTACTTATCTATTCCCGAAGAATAGGTTATCTTGCGGTCCGCGTCAACGATGAAGCACTCAACATCCCTGAGTGACTTAACAAAATTCATGCCCGCCTCAGGACCCATGACAAACACAGATGTTGCCAGGGCGTCCGTCTGGGTGTTGGTGGGAGCGATAATCGAAACGCTGATGCAGTCCGCCGCTGAGAAACCTGTCTTCGGATTCATCTCGTGGCTCACCTCCTTATCCGGAGAGAAATAACGCTCGTAGTTGCCTGAGGTCGAGATTGCTCCTCTACCGATAAACTGAAAGGTAGCCAGGCTTTGGTTCGTATTGTCCGGATTCACTAGGGCAATGGTCCACGGCTTCCCATCGGGCTTAGTGCCTATTGTTCCGTTCTCCCCCCCAGCAGTAACTATGGCACATTGCACTCCCAGTGTCTCAAGTGTCTTCAGTGCTTCATCTACGGCATAGCCTTTGGCGATGGCACCAAAGGTGACCTTCATTCCACTCACAGTGAAGCTGATACGATTATCACTCACGATGATTTTGTCCGAACCAATGAGTTTCATTGTCTCGCTTACCTTCTCTTGCTGGACGTCCGGAGCCTGCTGCCACAATCCAGCCGACCAGATGTCCAACAGCGGCTGTACCGTAATGTCAAAATAACCATTGGTCAACTTGAAGTAATCGATGGACAAACGGGTGAGGTTGAGCAGATCTGCCGAAGGATTATCAATGTAGCAATCGCGGTTAAGACGGTACGCTTCCGCATTTTCATCGTAGATTGAGGCAGCTTTGACAATCTCCTGCATCCGGTCGAAGGCTGCTGAGATTGCTTTGTCGGCGGTGGCCTTATCCGGTGTGTACACGGATACAGTGACAAAAGTGTCCATCATGTTGCGGGTATCTTCGAATTTCTCCAGGGTGGGTTTCACCGCGCAACCGACTGGGGAAAACAAGAAGGACAAGGATAGTAGTATCAGGCTGATATTTAGAATAGGCCACAGCTTTTTCATCACTGTACTATGTAGAATTATACCACTATGCCACAAAAACGAATAATCCATCTCCTAATGCTGGAGGATGGG